>NZ_JBHUAD010000006.1:0-40975 GCF_042789955.1 Oerskovia sp. NPDC056781 | reverse complement strand
GGAACGAGGTCTTCATCCCTCCATGATGCGGGCTGGAGGCCCTGCACCGAAACTGCCCGACCCGCACCGGAGCGGCCGGATCGACGCAGAACGGACGTCCGTCGAGGCCCGACCGGCCCCGGTCCCCGACCACCTGCCCCGCGACCGTCACCAGTTCTCCACGGTGGACGACGCCCCCTTGGTCCGGTTTCTCCCTAGGATGACCGCGTGAGCGCGACGCAGCGAGAGACGGTCGGACCCTCCCACGCCACGGGACCGGAGGGCGAGCCCCTCCTCGCCCGCCCCGACACCCCTCCAGCCGTCCCCCCGGACCCCACGACCGCCCGACGCCGGAGCACCGACGCGCGCGTCCCCGTCCAGGCCCGCAGCAGCGACCGCCAGCGCGCCATGGTCGACGCCGCCGCGCGCCTCCTGATCGCCGAGGGCTTCCCCGCCGTCACGCACCGCCGGGTCGCGCGAGCGGCACAGGTCCCGCAGGGCTCGGCCTCGTACTACTTCCCGTCGAGCTCCGCGCTCGTCACGGCCGCGGTCGAGGCAGCCGAAGACCTGCGCAGCACCGCGGCGACCGAGAAGGCCGCCGGTCTCGCGCGTCGTGACCGTTCGACCGCGACGACGGCGCGGCTGCTCATCGAGACGTTCTACGCGCCCTCGGTCGACGACCAGGTGGTCGACGTCCGGCTGGACCCCGTGCTCACCGCGATGCGCGACCCCGCGCTGCGCCCCATCCTGCGCGCGAGCCGCCCCCGGCTGCTCGCGGCCCTGCGGACCGTGCTCGAGGCCAGCGGGTACGACCACGTCACCGACGTCGACCTCCTGGGGCACTTCATCGACGCCGCACTCCTGTCCGCAGCCGCCGACGGGACCGAGGACGTCCTCGACCGGGCGACGGGGACGACGGCGCGGCTGCTCGAGCACTGGCGCTGAGGCGGGCACGACGACGGGAGACGGTGCGCGGCGCGTGGGGTCGGTTCGACAGAAGGGGGCCGGGCGACAGCCCGACCCCCTTCCGACGAGATTCCCCCGGTGGCGCCTCAGCTCGTCCGTACCGCCTGCGGCTCCTCCGACATCTGCTCGCGGTCCACGCGCGCCGCACGCAGCCTCGACAGGATGACGGCTCCGAACGCGATGCCCGCCGCGACCACCGCGATCGCGATGCGCAGCGTGTGGTTGGCGTCCTCGGGGACGCTCAGCAGCACCACGGCCGGGGCGATGAGCACCGATACCAGGTTCATGACCTTGAGCAGCGGGTTGATCGCCGGACCGGCAGTGTCCTTGAACGGGTCGCCCACGGTGTCGCCCACGACGGTCGCCTCGTGCGCCGGTGACCCCTTGCCGCCGTACGCGCCGTCCTCGACGATCTTCTTCGCGTTGTCCCACGCGCCGCCCGAGTTCGCCAGGAAGACCGCCATGAGCACGCCGGCACCGATGGCCCCCGCGAGGAAGCCCGCGAGCGGCCCTACGCCGAGCCCGAAGCCCACCGCGATGGGCGCGAACGCGGCCAGCAGGCCCGGGGTCGCGAGCTCGCGCAGCGAGTCACGGGTGCAGATGTCGACGACCTTGCCGTACTCGGGGCGCTCGTCGTACGTCATGATCCCGGGGTGCTCGCGGAACTGGCGGCGCACCTCGTACACGATCGCACCTGCCGCGCGGGTCACGGCGTCGATCGCGAGTCCCGAGAACAGGAACACGGTCGCGGCGCCGAGGATCACCCCGACCAGGGTGATGGGCGAGATGATCGAGTAGTCGAGCATCGAGACGACGAGCCCGCCGGCCGGGTTCGTGATGTCCGCGAGCGCCCCGCCCACGGCGTCGGCGTACGACCCGAACAGCGCGGTCGCCGCGAGCACCGCGGTCGCGATCGCGATGCCCTTGGTGATGGCCTTGGTCGTGTTGCCCACGGCGTCCAGGTCCGTGAGGATCTGCGCGGCCTCCGGGTCGCCGTCGCCCGACTCGCCGACGGCCATCTCGTAGATGCCCTGCGCGTTGTCCGAGACGGGCCCGAACGTGTCCATCGCGACGATCACGCCGACCGTCGTCAGGAGGCCGCAGCCCGCGAGCGCGATGAGGAACAACGACAGCCAGACCGAGCCGCCCGCGATGAGGAAGACCCCGCAGATCGCCGCCGCGATGATGCCCGCGGTGTACACCGCGGACTCGAACCCGACCCCGATCCCGGACAGGACCACCGTGGCCGCGCCCGTGCGGGAGGTGGCGGCCACGTGGAGGGTGGGCTTCGACGTCGTGCCCGTGAAGTAGCCCGTGACCCACAGGATGATGCCCGCCAGGACCACGCCGATGAGGACCGCGAGCGCCGCGACCATGCGCGGGTCGCTCGTGACGTCGCCCAGGTCCGCGGTGCCCGACAGCTCGGAGAACGAGGACGGCAGGTACACGAACGCCGCGACGCCCGCGAGGACCGCGCCCAGGAGCGCCGAGAGGTAGAAGCCGCGGTAGATCGCCCGCAGGCCGTTCTCGCTGCCGCGCACGCGCGTGATGAACACGCCCAGCACCGCGACGAACGCGCCGATGGCCGTGACGATCAGCGGGAAGACGAGCCCCTGCTCGCCCATCGCGGCCTTGCCGAGGATGAGGGCCGCGACGAGCATGACGGCGTAGGACTCGAAGAGGTCGGCCGCCATGCCCGCGCAGTCGCCCACGTTGTCGCCCACGTTGTCCGCGATGGTCGCGGCGTTGCGCGGGTCATCCTCGGGGATCCCCTGCTCGACCTTGCCCACCAGGTCCGCACCGACGTCCGCCGCCTTGGTGAAGATCCCGCCGCCCACGCGCATGAACATCGCGAGCAGTGCAGCCCCGAACCCGAACCCCTCGAGCACAGCCGGTGCGTCCCCTCGGTACAGCAGCACCACGCCGGCCGCACCGAGCAGGCCTAAACCCACGACGGACATCCCCACCACGCCACCGGTCCGGAACGCGACGCGCGCCCCCTCGGTCCGCCCCCCGGGCCGGGTCGCGGCCGACGCGACGCGCACGTTCGCGCGCACCGCGAGCCACATCCCCAGGTAGCCGATGCACGCCGAGAACCCGGCACCGACGAGGAACGCGACCGACCGCCCCACCTTGATCCCGGCGTCGCCGGGCAGGAGGAACAGCAGTCCGAAGACGATCACCGCGAACAGCGCCAGGGTCCGGAACTGCCGGTTGAGGTAGGCCGAGGCTCCCTCCTGGATGGCCTGGGCGATGTCCTGCATCTTCGCGGTGCCCTCGGGAGCGGCCAGGACCTGGCGTCTGAGGACGAAGGCGAAGACGAGCGCGGCGAGACCTATGGCCCCGATCACCGCGACGATCGTGAGACTGGTGGAGCTGAGCGTGAGCATCCGTCCTCCTTGACGACTGCTGGACCGGGATCACCGGCTGGTCCTCCGGCACCCCCGGAGGATGCGCCCGAGTCTAGCCATGTGTGGCGTGCGTCACGAGACGTCGTGAGAGACGTCACGAGGAGGCGCGCCCGACTTCACCCCCAACGATCCACGGGCACCGGGCGTCATGATCAGTGACACCGCCCACCAGGGGTGGTCGGACGGAAGAAGGGGGGAACGGTGGCTGACTGGGACGACGAGCTCACCGCGCTGAGCAGCCAGCGCGGCGACGCGCTCGTGGGGTACGCCTACCTGCTCTGCGGGAACAGGCGCGACGCGGAGGACGTGGTGCAGGACGCACTCGTCAAGGTGTTCTCGAGGCTCCGCGGAAGGGGCCCGACGACGGAGCGGCAGGCCCCGCCCGGCTCGCCCTCGGGCGGGACGCGGCTCTTCACGCTCGACGACACCGCCGACCGCGAGGCCCACCGCCCCGTCGCGCACCTCGAGGGGTACGTGCGCCGGGCGATCCTCACGCTCTACCTCGACGGGTACCGCCGCCGACGGCACTGGCTCGGGCTGAGACATCTCGTCGGTCAGCGAGAGGGCGTCGCCGGACCGGAGGCTCCGGCCACGGCCCGTGCCGACACCGCCAGGGCGCTCGCCCGGCTCACTCCGCGGCAGCGGGCGTGCGTCGTGCTCCGGTACTACGAGGACCTGACGGTCCCGCGCATCGCCGAGGAGCTCGGGTGCGCCGAGGGGACGGTCAAGCGTCACCTGTCGGACGCGATGGCCGTCATGCAGCAGACGCTGGGCGCAGCACCTCCGACGGCGGCCTCCGCCGCGGCGGCGACGACCTCCTCTGCACCCTCCGCCGGGTCCACCACCGACCCGGCCCCCACAGCCACGGCACCGCGCACGACGAACGGGAGGACCACGAAGTGAGCACCACCGACCACGGACCCTCGAACCACGAGGACGACCTGGGCCGCGCGCTGCGTGACCTGGTCGACGACGCGTCCCTGCCCGGTCTCGACGCCCACCTCGACGTCGTCCGCGGGCGGACGCGGCGCCGTCGGGCGGCGAAGAAGGTCGCCCTCGGGGCGACGACGCTGTGCGTCGCGGGGGCCCTCGGCATCGCCGCGGTCTCGCTCCCGCAGGACGCCCGGCCGGAGCCGATCGCACCGGCCCAGTCGCCGACAGCGACCCCCTCGCCGACGTCTGCGTCCCTGCCGACCTTCCCGACTCCGCTCACCGCGCAGGCCCTCGGGTGCCAGCAGCCCGCCCCGACCCCGACGGGCGACCGGCTCCCCGCCCTTCTGAGCATCGACGCGGCCGCGCTGACGGTGCAGAACCTCGGCCTCGTCGACACCACGGTCACGGCGACCTTCACCGACGACGCGAGGATCACCGTCGCCGGGGAGAAGTGGCCGGGTGCCTACGTCGTGGTGCAGGACGGGGTGATCGTCAGCTCGCTCCTCCCCCTCCCGGAGTCCGACGGCCCCCTCGCGCCGGAGCCGGGCTCCTCGGTCACCCAGGAGCTGAGCGTCGACTCGTTCGCCTCCTGCGACCCCGAGGGGCTCGGCGACCACTCGCCGTCGTTGTCGCCCGGCGACTACCAGGTGTACGCACTGTCCAGGTTCCAGCTCGACTCCTGGGCACCCGTCGGGCCCGACGGCACCGTGGGCCCGGAGACCACAGGAGCGCTCTACGACGGGTGGCTCGTCTCGGAGCCCGTGCCGCTGACGATCGCACCCGCGACGGACACCGATCCCGTCGCTCTCCAGGACGTCCTGCTCGCGGACACGTCGGCCGTCTTCGCGTCCCTCCGCCAGGCGGCGGAGGCAGGCGACCCCGTGGCTCTCGACCTCCTCGTCGACCCCTCGCGGATCCCCGTGGCCGACGGACCGTACGGGACGTGGACACTCACCATCGCCCCGAACGCCAGCACCGGTGAGCGTCAGCGGACGACCAGCGACGACGGATGGACCCTGGTCCTGCGGGGTGGAGCGCCCTTCTCCGCCCCGGCGCCGTCGGGCCTGGCGTTCTCCCGCTTCGTCGGGACCTACGACGTGCTGGTGGACGACTCGGGAGCGACCCCGACCATCAGCCTCCAGGTGGTCGAAGGAGGGATGGCCGTCGAGGCCCCGGCGACCGAGGATCGAGAAGTCTGCGACGCCTACGTCGACGCGAGCAGGGGCGTCGACACCGCCGGCGGCCCCCTGGGCACGTACATGGACGACCTCGTCCTGCTCGCCGGTGACACGGTTCCTGCCGCGGACTCTCCGCTCTACCGGGAGCTGCGAGCACGGTGGATCAGCTCCCCCAGCGCCTGGTGGTCCATCGTCCACGGCGTGGACCTGATGCGCACGACGGACGTCGGCGGAGACTCCCTCGCCTTGATCTGCGAAGGATCCTGACCCCGCCCCCGGGCCGCGGCCCCGCTCGCCCCACGGTGAGCGGGGCCGACGTGCGCGGCCCCCGACGGTCCGCCCCGACCTCACCCCAACCTTTCGTCGCTGCTGCTCGTTGAGAGCAGTGACACGGCACGCAGATCGACGCAGGAGGACTTCATGGCCCGTTGGGAGCAGGTGCTGGACGAGATCGTCCGCACCCGTCGGAGAGCGCTCGTGGGGTACGCGTACCTCCTGTGCGGCGACCTGCGGGAGGCGGAGGACCTCGTCCAGGAGGGGCTCGTCCGAACGTTCCGGCGCGGGCGTGCCGCGACCGACTTCCAGCTCGCCGAGAGCTACGTCCGCAAGGCGATCCTCACGACCTATCTCGACGGGTTCCGGCGCCAGCGGCACTGGGAAGGGGTCCGGCACCTGTTCAGCGGCACCGACGAGACCGAAGCGACCGGCCCCGGCACCCCGGCCGCCACGGACGCCCGCCTCGACGTGCAGAAGGCGCTGATGACGCTCGCTCCCCGCGAGCGCGCCTGCGTCGTCCTGCGCTACTACTCCGACCTCACGATCCGTCAGGTCGGCGAACAGCTCTCGCTCAGCGAGGGCACGGTCAAGCGGTACCTCAGCGACGCGAACAGCAAGCTTGCGGCCTCCCTCGGCCCGATCGACACCCCGTCAGACGACCTCGACGTCACTCCCCTGGGAGGAGCCCGATGAACGACAAGATCCCGCCGTCGACACCGCTTCACCTCGACGCCGCCCTCTCCGAGATCGCGACCGACGCGAGCCGTGCCGCCTCCGACGGGCTCACGGGCTCGGCCGAGGTGCACCGCCTGATCAAGCGCTCGCGCCGCCAGCGCGCGACCGCGTTCGGCTCCGCCGGTTTCGTCCTCCTGGGCGTCGCGGGCATCGGGCTCTCAGGCGTCCTCTCACCTGCCCCGGTCGAGATCCTGCCGGCCCCGCCGGTGCCGTCGCCGACCCCCGAGGTCGTCGAGCCTCTCGACGGTGCGTTCGCTCCCGCGTGCGGCGAGGACCTCTCGGAACTCCGTGCGACGACCACCCCCGTGGCGCTCGGGCCCGCGACGTCCGACGTCACGGGTGAGACGCCTCTCCAGGTCACGAACACCGGCGACACCCCGCTCACCGTCGCGTCGGCGGGCCGCGTCACGGTCTACCTGCTCGATGCCGAGGGCAAGGTCGCCTCGACCCACGTGCCGGCCGACCCCGCGACCGACGAGGCACCGCAGCCGCTCCACCTCGCCCCCGGCGAGTCCGGCGAGCTCGGGCTCTCGGCCGTCGGCCCCTGCGGCGACGCGACACCGCCGGCGGCCGGGACCTGGTCCGCGATCGGGTCGCTCGCCGGCGAGACCACGCCCGCGGGCGGGGTCGCGGCCGCGGGCACCGTCGTCGGTGGCCCGTGGACCGTGACGCTCGACGACCAGGGCAGGGTGACGAGCCTCGACGGCCGCACGGTCGCCGTCCCTCCCGCCCAGCCCGCCACTCCCCCCGAGGCCCCCGAGGCCCCCGAGACCCCGGAGCCGCCGACCCACCTGCCTGGTGCCTTCGGCTCCGAGAAGGCGACCTTCCCCGCTCCGACGGAGTGGGAAGACCTCCAGTGCGGCAGTCCCGCACCGGCCGCCACAGGTGACGCCCTGCTCGCGCGTCTCAAGGTCGTCGGACAGGTCCCGGCGATGGGCGGTTCGTCCGAGAAGTCGGTCACCGCGCGCGTGACGACGCACGCGCACGCCAGGCTCGACGTCGTCGACTGGTTCTTCCTCTACGAGTACGTGATCTCCCAGGACGGCGTGATCGTCTCGAGCCCCCTGACCGCCACGGACTCGTACGAGAACGCGGAGCTGCAGCCCGGGTCGGTGCAGGACGGCCGGTTCACGCTGGCGGCCACCGCGTCGTGCGACCCGTACGGCACGAGCAGTCCCCAGCCGCTGCCCCCCGGCACGTACCAGCTGCACGCGACCCTTCCCTGGATGATCGACTCGTACGCGCTGCAGCAGACGGACGGGGCGTGGGGACGCACCGTCCAGCGGGAGGCGGGAGCGGAGGCACTGTTCAAGGGCAGGCTCGTGTCCGCCCCCGTCACGTTCACGGTGCAGTAGCCGCCCACGACAGCGCCCTCGCGGCGGCCGGCCCGACGAGACGTCGAACCGGCCGCCGCACCACGTCAGCGGCGTGGTCAGCCGTGTTCCACCTCTCGCATCCACCGCTCCTGCGCTTGAATGAGTGCACCGACCTGCACCGAGGAGCACGCATGCCCCGCTCGACCTCCCTGTCCCGCACCTCCGCCCCGCCGTGGGCGGAGACCGTCGCCTCGTGGGCGGGGAGGATCGTGCAGGCCGTGGCCTTCTGGCTCGTGCTCGCGCTGATCCTGCTGCTGTTCGCTCCCGGCGTCGTGCGGACGGTGAGCGACTGGCTGGCGGTCCTGAACATCCCCACCTTCCCGAGCGTCTTCTCGGTGGTCCTGGTCGGAGTGATCGCGAGCGGCCTCCTGCGCCGGCAGCGGGCGGCCCTGTGGTTCGTCGTGATCGTGTGGCAGTTCCCGGTCGCGGTGCTGGGGCTGGCGGTGGGCCTGCTGTGGGTCTTCGACGAGGACAAGCAGGCGCTGCGAGCGGACGGCCTGGTGCTGTCACCGCTCGAGATCGCGTCGTGGGTCGTGGCCGTCGCGGCGGTCGTCCTGCTGATCGCGGCCCGGGCCGCGTTCCCTGCCCGGGTCAGCAAGGGCGCGTGGTGGCGGGCGATCCTGGTGCTCGTGGGCGGTGTCGCCGTCTCGGGGTTCCTCACGCTCCTGCTGCTCGAGGTCTTCCCCCACACGCTGCACGGGATGCGCAACCGGGTGAACTGGAGCCTGTCGGTCGCGCTCGGCCTCAAGCCCAGCGACTACCCGCTGCACGCCGACGGCTCGGGTCCTGGCTGGCTGGCCCTGGTCGCCGGTCTGATCTCGGCGCTCGCCCTGGTGCTCGCGATCGCGGTCTTCATGCGTTCGGCCCCGCACGACGCCAAGGTCGAGGCGGCCGACGAGCTCGCGGTGCGCAAGCTCCTGCTCGAGCACCCCAGCGACGACTCGCTCGAGTACTTCGCGACGCGCTGGGACCGCAGCGCGATCTTCTCCCAGGACCAGCGGGCGGCCGTGACCTACCGGGTCATCTCGGGCGTGTGCCTCGCGGCCGGGGACCCGATCGGCGACAAGGCGAGCTGGCCCGACGCGATCGAGCAGTGGCGCGCGCACGCGCGGCGCTTCGGTTGGGTGCCTGCCGTGCTGTCGACGAGCGAGCTGGGCGCCAAGGCCTACCAGGCCGTCGACCTGCACCCGATCGCGCTGGGCGACGAGGCGATCATCAACACACGGACGTTCACTCTCGACGGCCCGGCGATGAGGTCGGTGCGTCACGCGGTCGCGCGCCCCGAGCGCGAGGGGTACAGGGTCCTGGTCCGCCGCCAGGCAGAGATCCCGGTCGACGAGCTCGCGGCCCTGGTCGCCGCGGCCGACGAGTGGCGCCACGGCGAGGAGCGCGGTTTCTCGATGTCGCTCAGCCGCCTCGGGGACGCCGCGGACCCGCGCGAGATGATCGTCTCCGCGCACGACGCCGACGGGAACCCGCGGGGCCTCCTGTCGTTCGTGCCCTGGGGCCGCCGTGGCCTGTCGCTCGACGTCATGCGCCGCCACCCGCAGGCCGTCAGCGGGGTCACCGAGCTCATGGTGACCGAGCTCGTCGCCGCCGGGCGCAGCATGGGCATCGACCGCATCTCGATGAACTTCGCGATGTTCCGCGGCTCGTTCGAGCAGGGGGCGCGCATCGGCGCGACCCCGATCCAACGCTTCAACCGCCGCGTGCTGCTGATCGCGTCGCGGTTCTGGCAGCTCGACTCGCTGTACAAGTCGAACGAGAAGTACCTGCCGGACTGGAAGCCGCGCCTCCTGTGCTTCCAGAACGCGGGCCAGCTCACGCAGGTCATCTTCGCGGTGGGCCAGGCCGAGGGCTTCCTGCCGAACACCCCGAACCTGTTCCACCGCCGTGACCGCTCGCCGGACCTGCACCGTCCCGAGGTCTCCGCGGCGTTCGCCGAGGCGGTGCGCGCCCAGGAGACCGCGCTGCTCACCGTCTCGGCCCCCACGCGCCGCCTGACCGAGCAGCAGGCCACGCGCCACGCCAAGCTCGGCGTGCTCCGTGCGGCGGGCATGGAGCCCTACCCCGTCTCCGTCCCGCGCACGGTCTCGATCGCGGAGGCCGTGCGACGCGGCACGTCGCTCGGCCGGTCGCAGGGCGCACCGGGGCCCGACGGCGCCGCACCGGCCGGGGCGAGCACCGCACCGGGCGACGCGGACGCCCAGGGCGACCTGTCCGTCGTCGGGCGCGTGGTGCGTCTGCGCGACCACGGCGGCGTGATCTTCGCCGACCTGCGCGAGGGCGTCGACGAGATCCAGGTCATGTTCACGGCCGACCGGCCCGGGCCGGACCTCGAGCTCTGGCGTCGCGCGGTGGACCTCGGCGACCAAGTGAGCGTCACGGGCGACCTGACCCGCAGCCGCCGCGGCGAGCTGTCCCTGCACGCGAACGCGTGGCAGATGGCGTCCAAGGCCCTCACGTCGCCGCCCGACAAGCACCGCGGGCTCGCCGACGCCGAGGCGAAGGTGCGGCTCAAGCACATGGAGCTGGCCCTCGACACCCGGACGGCGCAGGTCCTGCGCGGGCGCAGCGCAGCCGTGAAGTCGCTGCGCGACTCGCTCGCTGCGCGCGACTTCATCGAGGTCGAGACCCCGATCCTGCAGCGCGTGCACGGCGGTGCGAACGCCCGGCCCTTCACGACGCACATCAACGCGTACGACCTCGACCTGTACCTGCGCATCGCTCCCGAGCTGTTCCTCAAGCGGCTCGCGATCGGCGGCGTCGGGCGGGTCTTCGAGCTGGGGCGCAACTTCCGCAACGAGGGTGTCGACGCGACCCACAACCCCGAGTTCACGTCGCTCGAGGCGTACCAGGCGTACGGCGACTACACGACGATGCGCGAGCTCACGCGCGACCTCATCGTCGAGGCCGCGATCGCCGTGCACGGTGAGCCGGTCTCCCGCCGGGCGGACGGGACCGTGGTCCGGCTCGACGGCGAGTGGCCCGTCCGTACCGTGCACGGGGCGGTGTCCGAGGCCGTGGGCCAGGAGGTCACGCCGGACACCCCGATGGCCACGCTCCAGGCGATCTGCGAGGAGAAGGGCGTCCACTTCACCCCCGACATGACGCACGGGGCGATCGTGACCGAGCTCTACGACGCGTTCGTCGAGGGGCAGACGGTCGAGCCGACGTTCTACACCGACTTCCCGCTCGAGACCTCGCCCCTGACGCGCACTCACCGCCGCGACCCGCGGCTCGCCGAGCGGTGGGACCTCGTGGCGTTCGGCGCCGAGCTGGGCACCGCGTACTCCGAGCTGATCGACCCCGTGGACCAGCGCAACCGGCTCACGCAGCAGTCGCTGCTCGCCGCGGCGGGCGACCCCGAGGCCATGGAGGTCGACGAGGACTTCCTGTCCGCCCTGGAGTTCGCGATGCCGCCCACCGGTGGGCTCGGGATCGGGGTGGACCGCGTCTACATGATGCTCATCGGGGCGAGCATCCGCGAGACGCTCGCGTTCCCGTTCGTGAGGCCCTCGGGTCGGGGCTGACCCGGTCGGGGCCCGGTCGTCGGACCCGCGGTCAGCGCGTGGCCGCGCGCCGGAGCCCCGCGCCGAGCAGCATCCCGGGGGCGAGCGAGATCAGCGCGGCCCCGACCGCGAACGGCGCGTCCGCCACCGCACCGAAGGCCCCGCCCCCGGCACCGAAGGCAAGTACGAGCGCGAGCACCGCCGTCGTGGCGCGCTGCTGCTTGAGGTGGTCGAGGACCACTCCCGTCGCGGCCCCGAACACCACGGCGAACAGGTACAGCATCGTCATCCCTCGTTCCGGTCGGGGGTCGGTCCGCACCAACCATGACGTACCGGACACGCGTCGGCCAGCCGCTGGACGGGACGACGGCGGGACGGCGGCGGGATCGGACGAGTTTTCCGCACCACCGTGCGGCCCCGGTCGCATCGGGGACCGACGGGGTTCCGCGCATCGATAACGAACGAGTAACGTAGGCCGCGATCGGGCGCACGACGGACGGCAACGACCACTGGCTCCCGCACCACGAAGTCGGTACCGACCTCCAGCCGGAGGCCGTCCCAGAGCACAGGAGTCACGTCAGGTGGAAACGTCCGCACCGGTCCAGCAGCGCCCGCACGGCGCCGCGCCGACCCCCACGCGGCGTCAACGTCAGGCCGAGCTTCGCGCGCGAGAGCTCGCCGCGGCCGGACTCGAGGGACGCCCCCACGTCGACCACCTGCAGGTCGAGCACCGGCACACCAGCAGCTCGCGCCCCGCGACGTTCGCCGTGCCGCGAGCCACGGTCGAGGACCGCCCGACGCCGTCCCGCCCGTTCCCCGTGCCGACGGCGGCGACTCCCGCGACCGCCCCGGCCCCGCTGGCGGCAGCACCGGCAGCGGCCGTCGCCGCAGCCCCTCGCACCTCTCCGTTCCCGCCGACCGGCATCCTGCGCGCGGCTCCCGAGCCGGCCGCCCCGATCCGGACGCCGTCGGGTGAGATCCCCGTCGTCCTGGTCCCTGCCCCGACGCCGCTCCGCTCGACGCCCACGCCGGTCGTCGTCACCGGTGGCGAGGACGCGATCACCGACCCGGTCTTCCCGCCGCTGAGCCGGCGTGAGCGCAAGTCGGGCGGCCCCGCGACCGGCTCCACCCCGGTCGCCCCCGCGACACCGGCCCGGGGGACCCTGTTCGGCTCGCGTCTCGTGGCGCGCGCCGCGACGGGCGCCGCGTTCGTCGGTGCCCTGGCGTGCGTGCCCATGATCATCCCCGGCACCGCGTCGGGCGACCTCGCCCCCGGCGGGCAGCAGGCCGACCTCGCGGACGACGAGGGCGGGAACACCACGACGCTCGCCGGGCAGGCGGACGGCTCCCAGGACGACATGATCGCCAAGGCGGAGGCCCTCCTGGCACGTGCCGAGGCGTCCTCGGCCTCCACGCACGAGCTCGAGACCGCGCGTGCGGAGCTCGCAGCCCTCAAGGACCAGATCTTGGCCGAGCGCAGCGAGGGCTCGCAGCGTGCGTCCCGCTCGAACGAGCGCACGTCCCTCGCGGACAGCGCCGAGGTCGCCGACACGACGGTCACGCAGGACGAGGGTGCGGCCACGGGTCCGCTCACGACCGCCGACCTCGGCCAGGCGATGAACAACGTGGCGATGCAGCTCAACGACTTCGGTGAGCCGTCCCAGTCGGTCGTCACGCCGGCCCCCGCGACCCCGGCAGAGCTCGCGGCCGAGCGTCGAACCCGTGCCGCGACGTTGCTCGACCAGTGCGGGTCCGCCAACTTCTCCAACGGCAAGATCCCGGCGTCGGCCCTCACGTCGTTGTCGTTCGCCCCGAGCCAGTCCCTGCGCTGCGACGCCGCCGCGATGCTCGAGGAGCTGTCCGCGGCCTACGCTCAGCGGTTCGGCACGTCGATCCCGCTCACGGACACGTACCGGTCCTACTCGGAGCAGGTCTCGACGCGGGCCGCGAAGCCCGGACTCGCGGCCGTCCCCGGGACCTCGAACCACGGCTGGGGCCTGGCGATCGATCTCGCGGCGCCGGCATCGAGCCCTGGTTCGGCCCAGTACAAGTGGCTGCGCGCCAACGCCCCCCTGTACGGGTGGGACAACCCCGCGTGGGCCCGCCCCAACGGGTCCAAGCCCGAGCCCTGGCACTTCGAGTACGCGGCCGGCTGGTAGCCGCCGTCCTTCAGCGGAACGCTGCGTCCTGGTCGGGCGCGAGCGCCCCGTCCGGGACCTCTCCTCGCAGGACCTGCGCGACGACGTCGGGCCTCGTGAGCGGGAACATGTGCCCCTCGCCCGGGAGCCCGTAGACGCTCGCGCCGAGGCGTGCCCCGAGCTCGCGCTCCTCCCGCAGGAACGGCCCCTGCCCTCGGCTCCCCCACCCGACGAGCTGGACCGGGCGGACCGCGAGACGGTCGAGCGCGTCGGAGCGGTCGGCGAACAGGGCGGTGACGCGTTCGGCCTGCGACCAGCTCTGCTCGTACTGCCCCACCAGGAGTCGCCACGCCTCGGGCGTGCCGTAGCGGCGGGCGGCCTCGTCGTCGGGCATGGGGTCGGGGCGGTGCGTCCCGTCGTACCAGGCCCGACGGCGCAGCGCGGGCCCGCGCCTCGTCACCGCCCCGCAGCGCGAGAGCAGGGTGCCGCCCGCGTGGAGCAACCTCTCCGCGAACAGCGTCGCCCCGACCGGGGCGGGCCGCTCGGGGCGTCGTGGCAGGAAGGGCGCCGTCGGGTCGAGGAGCACGACGGCACCGAGCTCCTCGGGGTGGGTCAGCGCCCACTCGATCGCCGCGAGGCCGCCCACGCTGTGCCCCACGAGGCCGATGCTCGCGGCGGCGTGCCTCCCCTCCAGCCCGAGAGACGCCCGGATCGCGGCGACGGGCGCGGTGACCGCCGTCTCCCACGAGTCGAGCACGAGCACGGTCGCGGCCGGGAACTGCTCTCGCACGACGCGCGCCAGAGGCTCCATGTCGGAGGGGGCGAGCAGGAGCCCGGGCAGGATGACCCACGTGGTGGGGGGCGGGGTCGCCGTCGTCATGGGGCCCAGTCCATCACGCGTCCCTGGGACTCGCCTCGGAGGAGGCTGTGGGTTCGGTCCCCGCCTCCCCTGTGCGGTCCTCCCGGGGGCGCGAGCGATGCTGCGGGATCCTCAGGACCTGCACCGCGAGCACCAGGACGACCGAGAACGCGACGATCTGGACGCGCTGCGCGATCCCCGTCCCGAGCGGCAACGGGCTGCCGAACATGCCGATCGTGCCGGTCACGATCCCCAGGACCGGTCCGACGGCGCCCGCGAGGCGGGCCGAGAGCCCGAGGGGGGTCCGACGTCGGGCCCGCGCGAGCCATACGATCCCCGCGCTCGCGACGAACGAGCCGATCCCCGACGCGACGCTCGAGAACGTGTGCGCGTGGTGGGCCGTACTCACGGCTCCCGCCTCCTCGCGCGCGGCGCAGGTCCCGACGGACAGCGCGCAGTCGAGCGGCAGCAGGGCGTCGGCCATGGTCGCGAGCCCGAACGCCACGAGCGACCAGAGAGTGACCCGCTGCACGAGGGTCGCTGCCGGGTGCCCGGCCGCACGCCGACGCCGGTACGCGACGCCCAGGACCGCGAGCCCGACGACCACGAGCGCGCCCGCGGCGAGATCGGTGCCCCGGAAGAGCGCGGACGTCGGCTGGTCGAGCGCCGCGAGCTCGGACAGGTACGAACGGGTCGGGTCGAGGGGCCACCCGGCGGCCGCCTCCAGCACGACGCCCACGTAGAGGATCCCGGCGAGGGTCAGGAGGGCCTGAGCGAGCGTGACGAGCCGGCTCGTGGGCCCTGTCCGGGCGACCTGCGCACCCCTCACGCGACCAGTGCCTGCACGCCCGCGACGATGCGGTCGATCCCGAACTCCAGCTCGGCCTCGGCCGAGTACGCGGACTGCTGCGCCTCGCCGACCGTGGCGCCCACGCGCCCGGCCACGGCGAAGGTGCTCATCTCGCTGATCCGTTCGAGGAGCGGGGCGTTCGCGGTCCACCACTCGTCGTCGGTCTGCCCGCTCTCCTCGTGGGCGAGGCGGGCCGCACGGGCCCGGCGCGCCGCGGTGGTCGCCTGCCCGACGACGAGCGTCACGGTCGCGTCCATCGCGACGTCGTCGAGGCCGACGCCCTCGATCGCCCGGAGCTCGACGTCGTACTTGCGGGTCTCGCCCGGCCCGAGGACGGGCCGCGCGAGGTCGATGTCGAGGAGCCAGGGGTGCGACGCGAAGAGGTCCCAGTTGGCGCGGGCCACCGACCGCAGCCGGTCCTGCCACGTGGCGCCCGACGCCTCGCCCTGCGGGTAGAGCTCGCCGTACGCGCGGTCGACGACCAGGTCCACGAGGTCGTCCTTGTTCTGGACGTAGGTGTAGAGCGACATGGTGCCGATCCCGAGCTCGGCGGCCACCTTGCGCATGGACAGCCCGGCGAGCGCTCCCTCCGAGTCCGCGAGCCCGACGGCGGCGCGCGCCACCTCGTCCGTCGTCCGGGACTGCTGGGGCCCCCTCGCGCCACGGTCGGCGTGCAGCCCCCACAGGAGCGCGAGGGTGCGCGCGGGGTCGCGAGTGGTCGCGGGGGACGTCGGGGTCGGCACGGGCTGCCTCCTCGTGAGCGATCGGGGATCATCGAGGGGGCTCGACGGATGCCCGACCTGTCGGGAATGATCTGCGTACATCGTACGTTGATCGCTCGGAAGATCGACGTACGACGCACCAGGAAAGAGGCCCTGTGCCGCGACCAGCGCCACGCCCGACTGTCGGCCCCCCGGCGAGCGACGAACCCCCGATGGTGTCCGGCGACCTGCTCGACGGACTGCTCGACGCCTGGGCGGCAGGCGACGGCAGCCGCGCCGACGTGTTCTGGGGAGCAGTGTGCGCCGAGGCCCTCGGGCACGTCGCTGCCGGTCGTCTCGTACCCGTGGTCGACGCGGGCCGCGCGGGCTGGCGGGTCGGCCCGCTCGACGGCGCCGCCCTCGACCGTGTGGACGCCCTCGCGGACGCGATGCCCGACGACGTCGCCGTCCCGGAGGTGCTCGGTGCCGGGACCGGGATGCCCGCAGACGGCGTCGTCGACGACGAGGCGCGCACCGACGGCGTCTCGATGCACGGAGCGGCACGCACGAGCACGGTGCGACAGGCCATGGATGCCGTCGCGGACGCATGGGTCCGGCGCGCCGCGCCGACCAGCGACGTTCCCCAGGGGCGGTCCGGCCTGCTGGTGGTCGCGCCGGGCGGCACGACGCCGCACGAGACGGCCGATGCAGCCGCCGCCGAGCTCGCCGGGTGGGCGCACGACGCCGCCGCGCTGCTCGACCCTCGCGTCACCGTGACCCTCCGGCTCGCCCCCTTGCCGGACGACGGCCCGACCACCGAGGGTGACGGCCATTCCGCCGAGGGTGACAGCCCGACCACCGAGGGTGACCTCGCCGTCCGCGACTGGCTCGCGACGGTCGTCGTCCGCGGACGCGACGGGGCCCGGACGGCGGACGCGCTGTGGGCGTCCGCCCGCACCGACGCGGCTGCCCGCGAAGCGGTCGGGGACGTCCTGGTCCGGCTGCGTGCGGGAGCCCACGCCTGGCCCCCGCTCGACGGGCTGCTCGACCGGCCGGTCCCCGACGCCCTCGTCCTCGCCCCGGCGGACGTCCGCGAGCTCCTCGCCGAAGGAGCATCAGCGCTTGCCGCGACCGGTGTCGGTGTCGAGTGGCCGGCGAGCCTCGCCGGTCAGGTCCGGTCCGTCGCGGTGTTCTCACCGATCGAGGCCCCGGAAGACCGGGGCGGCGCGCTCCCCGCCCTGCTGCGGTCCGATGCGCACGGGGGCGCCTCCGCGTCGGGCTCCCTGTCGAGCCCCATGACGCTCACGCACGAGCTCACGCTCGACGGGGTACGCCTCACCGCGGCCGAGCGCGAGCACCTGGCGCGCGTCCACGCCGAGGGGCGCTCCGCCGTCGTGCGGCTGCGCGGACGATGGGTCCTCGCCGATCCCGCCGCGGCACAGGCTGCCACCCGACGCACGGCCCAGCCCGTCTCCGCGCTCGACGCCGTCTCCGCGGCGCTCACGGGCGTGACCCGCGTGGGCGACCAGGACCTGGTCGTGACCCCGACGCCGTGGCTCGACCGGCTCCGCGCCGAGCTCGAGGACCCCACCCCGGCGCGCGACGTCGTCGCACCGGGGGGGCTGAACGCCTCGCTGCGCGACTACCAGCTCCAAGGCCTGCGCTGGCTCGCGCGCCTGACCGGGCTCGGGCTCGGCGCGTGCCTCGCCGACGACATGGGACTCGGCAAGACGATCACGCTCATCGCGCTGCACCTGCACCGCTCCCGACCCGACGACGCCGCGCCGCAGGTGGCCGACACGGCCACCGGGCCCACCCTGGTCGTGTGCCCGGCCTCCCTCCTGGGCAACTGGGAGCAGGAGATCCGCCGGTTCGCGCCCGGGATCGCGGTGCGCCGATTCCACGGTGCGTCACGCGACCTGCGCGGGGTCGACGACGGGTTCGTGCTGACGACCTACGGGACCGTCCTGTCGGACGCCTCGCGGAGCGCACCCGTGCTCGGTGCGCACCGCTGGGGGCTCGTCGTCGCGGACGAGGCGCAGCACGTCAAGAACCCGGGGTCCAGCACCGCGAAGGCGCTGCGCACGATCCCCGCCGCGGCCCGCGTCGCGCTGTCCGGGACGCCCGTCGAGAACAACCTCACCGAGCTGTGGGCCGTCATGGACTGGCTCAACCCGGGCCTCCTGGGCACGCGCGGGCAGTTCCGGCGGCGATGGGCCGACCCGATCGAGGGGACCCGCGACCCGGTCCTCGCCGAACGCCTCGCGCGCCTGGTGCGGCCGTTCCTGCTGCGGCGGCGCAAGTCCGACCCGGGGATCGCCCCCGAGCTGCCGCCCAAGACCGTGACCGATCAGGTGGTGCCGCTCACGGCCGAGCAGGTCGGGCTCTACGAGGGCGCCGTGCGATCGGCCCTCGCGGAGATCGACCGGGCCGAGGGCATGGGGCGTCGCGCCATGATCGGCGGCCTGCTCACGCACCTCAAGCAGATCTGCAACCACCCGGCGCAGTACCTGCACGAGGAGGATCCTCGGTTGTCGGGAAGGTCGGGCAAGCTCGACGCGTTCACCGAGCTCGTCACGACCATCCGGGCCGAGGAGGGTGCGATCCTCGTGTTCACGCAGTACGTCGCGATGGCCCGGCTCCTCGAGTCCTCCCTCGCTCGTCGCGGCGTGCCGACGATGCTGCTGCACGGCGGGACGCCCGTGGCGCAGCGCGAGCAGATGGTCGCTCGCTTCCAGGCGACCGAAGGGATGCCGCCCGTCTTCCTGCTCTCGCTGAAGGCCGCGGGGACCGGGCTCAACCTCACGCGTGCCGACCACGTCGTCCACTTCGACCGCTGGTGGAACCCGGCCGTCGAGGAGCAGGCGACCGACCGGGCGTACAGGATCGGGCAGACACGGCCCGTCCAGGTGCACCGCCTGACCAGCGAAGGAACCATCGAGGAGCACATCGCCCGCATGATCGAGTCCAAGAGGGAGCTCGCCGACGCCGTGCTCGGGGCGGGCGGCGTCGAGGGCGCGATCTCCGAGCTGAGCACCGCCGACCTCGCCGAGCTGGTCGCCCTGCGGAGCGCCGAGGGCGAGGAACCGGCCGCCGAGGGTGACCGACGAACGCCCGGCGGCGACGAGAGGAGGCGACCGTGAGCGCCGTGGGCTTTCCCGCCTTCCCCCCGACCGGTACCGCGACCAAGGGTGCCGTCCGGCGTGGCCAGTCGTGGTGGGCACGTGCCTGGGTCCGGTCGATGGAGGAGTTCGCCCTGGACGCAGGGCCGCTCAAGAAGGGTCGCGCCTACGCCCGGACGGGGCGCGTGGGATCGATCACGGTCAGTCCAGGAGCCGTCCAGGCACGTGTACAGGATGACGATGGCGAGATGTACCACACGGTCGTCTCGCTCGAACCGCTGACCGACGACGAGTGGGACCGGTTCCTGCGCGTCCTCGCGTCCCGGTCAGGGCGGCTCGCAGCGCTGCTCACGGGCGAGATGCCCCGCGACGTCGTCGCCGCCGCGGTCGACGCCGACATCTCGCTGCTCCCGGGGATCGGCGACCTCGAACCCGAGTGCGACTGCCCCACCTGGGACCTCCCCTGCCTGCACGCCGCAGCGCTGAGCTACCAGGCGGGCTGGCTGCTCGACGCCGACCCGTTCGTGCTCTTCCTCCTGCGCGGACGTTCCCGCGATCAGGTCCTCGACGCGCTGCGCGGACTCTCGTCGCCCGACCCGGCCGCCGCGCCGTCGTACCCGTCGGTCGATGGCACGCCCGACCCGGCCGACGCACCGGTGAGCCACGAGGGGACGGACGCTGCGCCGTCGGGCCAGCGGATCCTCGGTGAGCTGCCGCCACCTCCCGACGTCCCCGAGCCTCCCTCCGCGGCCGACCTCCTGCCCGGCGTGCCGGACCGGACGGCCGACGGGACGCCCGTCGACCTCGCCCGTCTGCAGGCCGTGCTCGCCGCTGCCGCGCTCTCAGCGGCGGAACGGCTCACCGCGCTGGACCGCTGACAAGCCGCAGCGGGCCACAGGCCTCAGCCCCCCCTGACCCGTGCGCTCGAGCAGGACCATGACCTCGTAGTGCGTGGTCTGCGGAAACATGTCCAGGACACGGCCCCGCACGGGGCGCAGCGACGGCATGGCCGCGAGGTCGCGGGCCAGCGACACCGCGTTGCAGCTCGAGTAGACGACCTGCTGCACGGTCGAGCTCTCGAGCCAGCCCGCGAGCTCGGCGCCGATCCCGCGACGCGGCGGGTTCACGATCACGAGGTCCGGGGCCCGCTCGGCCGCGAGCGCGAACGCCGTGGCGTCACCGGCCGCGAACGTCACGTCGTCGAGCCCGGCCTGGGCCGCGCTGCGCTCGGCGCTCACGATCGCCTCGCGGCTGGACTCGATCCCGACCACCTGACGGCCAGGCGTCGCGCAGTGGAGCGCGAAGCCGCCCACGCCGCAGTACAGGTCCCAGACGCTGCCCGGCGCGGCCTCGTCGACCCATTCGCGACCCTGTCGGTACAGGGCCGCGGCGACGTCGGTGTTGGTCTGGAAGAAGCTCTGCCGACGCAGGTGCATCTCGATCCCGTTGACGCGCATGGTCAGCGTGTCGGCCTCGGTCAGCAGGATCTCCTGCTCGCCCTCGAGCGCGGCCTTGTGCTCGGGCAGGATGTTGGCCGACACCACGCGCGCCTGCGGCAACGCGTCGAGCAGGCTCGGCAGGTGCTTGCGCAGGCGCGAGACCGGCTCCTGCGAGCGCAGCACGAAGCGCACCATGAGCTCGCCGTCCGGGGACTGCGTGACCAGCACGTTCTTGAGCTCACCGCGCCGCGTCGCCACGTCGTAGGGCGTGAGGCCCGCCCGGGTGACGAAGTCCGCGAGGACGGGGAAGACCGCCTGGAGGTCGGCCGGGTAGAGGCCGCAGTCCTGGAGGTCGACGCCGCGTCCGCCCGCGTCGAGGATGCCGAGCGTCGGGCGCTCGACCGTGCCGCCCACGACCATCTTGGCCTTGTTGCGGAAGCCCGACTCGCGGCTCGCGACCGGTCGCTCCCACCGCAGGTCGCCGTGTGCCGCGAGGAGCTCGCCCGCGTGCCGCTGCTTGTCGGCGAGCTGCGCGGCGTAGCCCTGGCCCATGAGGGTGCACGAACGGCACTCGTGGGCGTCGAAGTGGGGGCACTGCATTCCCCCGATCCTACGGGGCGGGCCTGTGAGGGACGGCCTCGGCCGAGGGGCTACGGCTTCTCGCCGATCACGACCGTCGCCCCGAGCTCGTCGTCGGTCTCGACACGCGCGACGAGGCCCCCGCGCTCGAAGAGCCCGACCGCGACGGGCGCCTGCCGCTCGCTCGTCTCGATCAGGAGGTGGCCGCCCGGGGCCAGCCAGGTTGCCGCGGCGGCAGCCACGCGACGGTGCACGTCGAGGCCGTCGTGGCCGCCGTCGAGCGCGACGCGGGCCTCATGGACCCTCGCCTCGGGCGGCATGGTCTCGATCGCGCCGGTTGGGACGTAGGGAGCGTTGACGACGAGGACGTCGACGATCCCGCGCAGACGCACCGGCAGAGCCTTGTACAAGTCCCCCTCGTACACGTGTCCATCGAGGTTTCGGCGGGCGCAGCGCACCGCGGCGGGATCGATGTCCGCCGCGTGCAGGTCGATGCCCGGGTGCGCCGCGATCAGCACCGCCCCCAGCGCGCCCGTGCCGCAGCACAGGTCGACGACCGTCGCGTGCTCGCCCGTGAACCCGCTCGCGAGCGACGCGAGGAGCTCCGTGCGTCGGCGCGGCACGAACACCGTCGGCTCGACCAGGATGCGCAGCCCGCAGAACCTACCAGGATGCGCAGCCCGCAGAACTCCGCCCAGCCGATGACCTGCTCCAGGGGCAGTCCCGCCACCCGGCTCGCCACCATGGCGTCCAGCTCGGCCGCAGACGTCGCGGCCGAACGGAGGAGGTCGGCCTCCTCCTCCGCGAACACGCACCCCGCAGCACGCAGGATGGACACGACGTCTGACGGGCTCATGGCGGGACTCAGGCTACTACCCGGCCCCGCGCGCTGGCGGATAATGGGCACGTGCCCGACGACGCAGCCCCCGCCCCCGCCCGTCCCACCTCCCCCGTGGTCGCCACCCCACGGGGCCCGTCCCCGCAGGCGCGAGCCCACGCGGAGGACCTCGCACGATTCGTCGAGGCCTCGCCCTCGTCGTTCCACGCGGCCCACGAGGTCGCGCGCCGCGCCGTCGAGGCAGGCTTCACGCTGCTCGACGAGGCCGACGCCTGGCCGCAGCAGACCGCCGGGGGCCGCTACGTCGTCGTGCGTGACGGTGCCGTCATCGCGTGGGCCACGCCCGCAGGCGCGCACCCGACGACGCCCTTCGCGATCCTCGGCGCGCACACCGACTCCCCCGGCTTCAAGCTCAAGCCCAGGCCGACCACCGGCCGCGAGGGCTGGTGGCAGGCGGGTGTCGAGGTCTACGGCGGACCGCTGCTCAACTCGTGGCTCGACCGCGAGCTCGAGCTCGCCGGGCGGCTCGTGACGCTCGACGGCCGCAGCCACCTCGTACGGACCGGCCCCCTGCTCCGCATCCCGCAGCTCGCGATCCACCTCGACCGCGCCGCTAACGACGGCCTCACGCTCGACAAGCAGCGCCACACCCAGCCCGTGTGGGGCCTCGGCGCGCTCGGCGCCCCCGACGCCGACCTGCTCGCGCTCCTCGCCGAGCACGCGGGGGTCCGGGCCGCGGAGGTCGGCGGGTACGACCTCGTCGTCGCGGACACCCAGGCGCCGCGGATCTTCGGCGCGCACGAGGAGCTGCTCGCGTCGGGACGGCTCGACAACCTGCTCTCGGTGCACGCAGGACTCGTCGCTCTGCTCGAGGCGGCGGCAGGGACCAGGACCCCGGGCGGGGAGGCGCCGATCGCCGTCCTCGCGGCGTTCGACCACGAGGAGATCGGCAGCGAGACGCGCTCGGGGGCCAGCGGGCCGTTCCTCGCGGACGTCCTGTCGCGCATCAGCGGCGGGTCCGGGGCGAGCGACGAGGACCGGCACCGTGCGCTCGCGGGGTCGCTGTGCGTGTCGAGCGACGTCGGGCACTCGGTCCACCCCAACTACCCGGAGCGGCACGACCCGGCGAACCGCCCCGTGGCGGGCGGTGGCCCGATCCTCAAGATCAACGCCAACCAGCGGTACGCCACCGACGCCCACGGGGCGGCGGCCTGGGCCGCGGCCTGCGCGGCGGCCGGGGTCCCGAGCCAGGAGTTCGTCTCGGAGAACACGGTGCCGTGCGGGTCGACGATCGGACCGCTGACCGCGACCCGCCTCGGCATCCGGACGGTCGACGTCGGCGCTCCGATCCTCTCGATGCACTCGGCGCGCGAGCTCACGGCCGTCGCGGACCCGTACTACCTGTCCCGCGCGATCGCGCAGGTGTTCGCGGGCTGAAGACCTTCCCGCCATCGAACCAGCTCTCGCACCAAGGTTCGGCGACCGCACGTGCCAGGTGGGAGACTCTGAGACGTGCCCAGCCCGTCGCGAACCCCGGAACCGGACGCCGCGTCGGACGACACGGCGGGCGCCAGGCGTCCGGATTCGAGCGCGGGCGGCCGGCCCTTCTCCGACCGGCCCGGTGCCCTCCTCGACGTCCTCCTTGCGGGCGGCCGTCGTGCCGACCGGCTGACGCACGTCGAGCACCTGCCCGGTCGCCCCGGGCAGCAGGCGGACTGGCCCGGCTGGGCCGACGCGTCGCTCGTCGCGGGCTACCGCTCGATGGGCGTCGAGCGCCCGTGGTCGCACCAGGTCGAGGCCGCCGAGGCCGCCTGGTCGGGACGCCACGTCGCGCTCGCGACGTCGACCGGCTCGGGCAAGTCCCTGGCGTTCTGGCTGCCCGCGCTCACCGCCGTGCGCGCGGACCGCGCGGCGCAGACCCTGGCCCCGGGCCGGATCGAGAGCGCCCGCACGCGCGGCACCGTCCTCTACCTGAGCCCGACCAAGGCCCTGGCGGCCGACCAGGTCGACGGCCTCCAGCACCTCCTCGACGCCTCGCGTGCCAACGACGTCAAGGTCTCGACGTGCGACGGCGACACGTCGTTCGAGGAGCGCAAGTGGGTGCAGGAGTACGCGGACGTCGTGCTGACCAACCCCGACTTCCTGCACTTCGCGCTCCTGCCCAACCACCGGCGCTGGACGCGGTTCCTGAGCAACCTGCGCTATGTCGTCGTCGACGAGGGGCACTCCTACCGGGGCGTGTTCGGGGCGCACGTGGCCCTCGTGCTGCGGCGCCTCGCACGGCTCGCGGCGCACTACGCGGCGGCGCCGGCGACGGCCCGCACCGGGTCGTCGGCGCCACGCCGGGGGATCACCCGGCCCGCTGCTGACGACGGTCGCGCACGGGGCCTCACGTTCGTCGTCGCGTCGGCCACGACGGCCGACCCCGCCGTGAGCGCGGGCCGCCTCATCGGGGTCCCGCCCGAGCAGATCGTCACGGTCGACGCCGACACGAGCCCTGCCGGGCGCAAGACGTTCGCGCTGTGGCAGCCGCCCGAGGTCCTGGGCTACGAGGCCGCGCAGGCCAGGGCGGCAGCGGCGAACGACCCGGCGGCCGACGCAGCCCTCGCCGAGGCCCTGCTGATCGACCCCACGGCCCACGACGAGCTGGGCCTGACGCGCGACCCCGACGAGCCCGCGACCCCGGGCGACTCCCCCGAGCGGCCGCGACGGTCCGCGACGGCCGAGGCCGCGGACCTCCTGGCCGACCTCACGGCGGCGGGCGCCCGGACCCTCGCGTTCACGCGCTCGCGCCGAGGCGCCGAGGCCGTCGCGACCCAGACCCAGGACCACCTGCGCGTCGTCTCGCCCCAGCTCGCGCGCCGCGTCGCGGCCTACCGCGGCGGCTACCTCCCCGAGGAGCGCCGGGAGCTCGAGCAGGCGCTGCGCAGCGGCGCGATCCGCGGCCTCGCGACGACCAACGCGCTCGAGCTCGGGGTCGACATCTCGGGCCTCGACGCGGTGCTCATCGCGGGGTGGCCGGGCACGCGCATGTCGGTCTGGCAGCAGGCGGGGCGTGCGGGGAGGGCCGGGGCCGACGGCCTGGTCGCTTTCGTCGCGCGCGAGGACCCGCTCGACACCTACCTCGTGCACCACCCCGAGGCGATCTTCGCGGCGCCTCTGGAGGCCACCGTCTTCGACCCCGCCAACCCGTACGTCCTCGCGCCGCACCTGTGCGCGGCCGCCGCGGAGGTCCCGCTCCGACAGTCCGACCTCCCCCAGTTCGGCGACCCCGCCGCGGTGACCGAGCTCCTGGGCGTGCTGGTCGCGCGGGGTGCGCTGCGCCGTCGGGCGTCAGGGTGGTACTGGACGCATGCCCGGTCGGCCGCCGCGATGACGGACCTGCGCGGCTCGGGCGGCTCGCCCGTGCGCGTCGTCGAGGCCGGCACCGGACGCCTGCTCGGCACGGTCGACGCGGCCTCGGCCGACGGCTCGGTCCACGACGGCGCGGTCTACGTCCACCAGGGCGTGAGCTACGTCGTGGAGTCGCTCGACCTGCGCGACGGCGTAGCGCTCGTCGCGCGCCGGGACGTCGACTTCGGGACGTGGTCGCGATCCGTCACGGAGATCGCTATCCACGGCATCCGCGACGAGGAGCCGGACGGGGCCCCGGCCACGGTCCCGGGCGAGGGCCCGGACCCCGTCGATGCCCCGAGCGACGGCCCGACGGCGGAGCCCGCCCCGGGCGAGCAGCCCTCCGTCCCGCAGGGCGCGGCCCCGAACGACGCCGCGCACCCCGCGATCCAGCGCTGGTGGGGACCGATCGGCTGGGGGTTCGGGCCGGTCGAGGTCACGAGCCAGGTCGTGAGCTTCCAGCGTCGACGCCTGCCGGACCTGCAGATCCTGGGCACCGAACCGCTCGACCTGCCCGAGCACACGCTCCCGACGACCGCCGTGTGGTGGACGGTCCCGGCCGACGTCCTCGAGGCCGCGGGCATCGACGCCGACACCGCGCCAGGAGCGCTGCACGCGGCCGAGCACGCGTCGATCGGGCTCCTGCCCCTGCTCGCGACGTGCGACCGCTGGGACCTGGGCGGGGTCTCGACAGCGATGCACGTCGACACCGAGCAGGCCACGGTCTTCGTGTACGACGCGTACCCCGGCGGTGCGGGCTTCGCCGAGCGGGGGTTCCACCTGGGCGCGACCTGGCTGCGCGCGACGCGGGCCGCGATCTCGCGCTGCCCGTGCACGGACGGCTGCCCCGCGTGCGTGCAGTCGCCCAAGTGCGGCAACTTCAACAACCCGCTCGACAAGGCCGCCGCGGTCCGGCTGCTCGACGCGGTGCTCGCCTACGCGCCGTCCGACTGACGCCTCGTGCGCTGAGTGCATGATTCGGCCACGACTCGCCGGGTGCGTCGCAGCCGAGTCATGCACTCACCGGTCGATGCCCGCTCACCGCGCCGACGCCGGTCCCGCGCGCGCCGCAGCACGCGCGGTGCCCAGCACCCCGGCCCACCCCGTCGCCTCGCGCGTGACGTCGACCCGGACGACACCGTGACCCTGCTCGTCACAGACCACGACCACGGCGCCGTTGCGCCCCGCGGTCTCCCGCGCCGTCGGGCAGGCCTCCCACCCTCGCTGGAGGGCGGTCGCCGCGGCGAGCGCTGCGAGGTCGGCTGCCGCCTGCGCCCTGCCGCGGGCCCCCTGGGCCGAGGCGAGCGCCGAGAGGGCGAGCCCCAGCACGAGGGCGACCGCGATCAGGCCGAGCGCCAGCACGGTTCCCGAGCCGCGGTCGCAAGGCCTCACGGCTCGCTCCACGCGACCGCCGCCCCGCGTGCCTGGAGCGGAGAGCGCGACAACCAGCCGCCGACCACAGGCTGGGCGACCCGCACCTCGACCCACGGGCCGCCGCGCGTGACGGTCACCGTGGCCTCGGCGCCGGCCACCTGCCCGACGACGGCGCGCACCGCCGCGTCGTCCTCGCCGATCGCGACGGCCCGGGCAGCGGCGCGCGCGGCGTCGGCGGCCTGGAGCTGCGCGTTCGCCGCCGCGGCGAGCGTGAGGACGGCCACCAGCACGAGGACGACCGCGGGCAGCGCGAGCGCGAGCTCGGCGGTCACGGTGCCGCGCTCACGGTCGCGGAACCTGCGCCCGGGCCGCCACCACGCGCCGGTGGCCGTCGCGCTCATCCGATCGACAGGGCGCGCTGGATGATACCGAGCAGCATCTCGCGCACCTCGCCGCTCTTGAGGATCGCGATGAGCAGTCCGGCGAACCCGACCGCCGCGATGGTCGCCACCGCGTACTCGGCGGTCGCGAGACCGGCCTCCGGGTCCTCGCCGCGGACGCGGGCGAGCAGCCCCGCCCACCCTGCTCTCGCTCCGTGCACAACCTTCATGGGTGTCTCCTCCTGGTCCGTGGCCCGCCCGTCGCGCGCCGTGCCGCCCACTGTGGCGGGCCCGGCCCCCGGCGCGCTGGACCGAGCGGCGTCGCTGTGGAGCCAGGCCCCCACAAGCGGCCTGTGGACGGCCCGCCCCCGTCCAGCGGGCCCCTCCCGAGCCGCTAGGTGGCGTCCTGCTGTGCCAGCCAGGCGAGGATCACCCGGTTCGTCTCCTCCGGCAGCTCCTGCTGGATCCAGTGACCGCAGTCCAGGTCGACCACGTCCACGTGAGGCACGTACTCCGCGAGCCGCTCCGACCTCGCGACCATGTCCCGCGAGCCGTGGATCATGAGGGCCGGCTGCTTGATGACGGGGTCCGCGTCCGCCAGCAGGTGCCAGTTGCGGTCGAGGTTCCTGTACCAGTTGATGCTGCCCGTGAAGCCGGTCGACTCGAAGGCGGAGACGAAGACGGCCAGCTCACCGTCGCTCATGAGGGGCTCGCCGAGCGGCGCCTGCGCCCTGGCGAGACTCATCATGGCCATGCCCGGCTCGGGTGCTCGGAGCGGCTCGTTCTTCCGGTACAGGTTGCGCAGGAACCGGGACGTGTTCTCGTCGAGCACCGCGTCCGCGACGCCAGGCCGGCGGTTGAAGTGCACGAAGTAGAAGTCGCCGCCCAGCACCTCCTCCATGAGCTCGATCCAGGGCCGCTCGCCACGTTCCTGGTAAGGCAGGCTCAGGTTGATCACCCGGTCGACCCGGTGCGGGTGCAGCAGGGTCAGCCCCCAGACGACGAACGCCCCCCAGTCGTGACCGACGAACGTGGCGTCCTGGTAGCCGTAGTGGTCGAGGAGCGCGACGAGGTCTCCCGCCAGGTGCTCGATGTCGTACTCGGTCACGTCGGCCGGACGGGACGAGCCGCCGTAGCCCCGCTGGTTCGGGACGATCACGTGATAGCCCGCTGCGACGAGCGCAGGCACCTGATGACGCCAGGAGTAGGCGTGCTCCGGCCAGCCGTGGCACAGCACGACGGGCCGTCCTGCGTTGTGCCTGCCGGCTTCGAAGACTTCGAGCTCCACGCCGTTGACGGCCACCAGGGTGGGCTCGGGGAAGTCGGGGACGCTCGGACTCGTGAGTGGGTTCATGTCGCCATGGTGCGCACCGGTACCGGTCAACCCGTGTCCGGTTCTCCGCGCGACCGCCACCTCTTCCCGCGAGACTGGTCGGCAGCGGCTGTCGATTCCGTCGGTGGTCACGCGTCATCGTGATGAAGGACCCACCACCCACTCACCTGGAGGAATCATGAGCACCGAGTACGCGATCCTCATCCACGCCCCGGAGGACGGCACGCCCGCCATGCGTCCGGACCTGGCCGCGGAGATCATGGCCCAGCACGACGAGTTCTCGCGCCGCGTCGTCGCCGAGGGGCACCGCATCACGGGCGGCGTCGAGCTCGAGGCAGCCGGTACGGCGACCCTGGTCCGCCCGGGCGTCGGGACGACCGAGGGCCCGTTCACCGAGCTCGCCGAGCAGATCGGCGGCCTCTACCTGGTCGTGAGCGACGACCTCCCCGGGCTCGCGACGATCATCGACGAGGTGTTCGCAGGCGACGGCTGCACGTACGAGATCCGCCCCACGGTCGACCACGGCGGGTCCGACGGCGCGACCGACCCCGAGGCGGCCGTCGCGTCGACCACCGGCGCGGAGGTCTGACCCGTGAAGGTCATGTTCCTGCTGTACGAGGACGAGCAGGTCTGGGCCGCGGCCTCCGCGGACGACCGGTCGCGGTACATGGTGCAGCACGACCAGTTCGCGGCGTTCCTCCGCGAGCGCGGGACCCTGGAGGCCGCCGAGGCGCTGAGCACGGTCTCGGCGGCGACCACGGTCCGGCGACGCGGCGGCGACGTCGTCGTGACCGAGGGCCCGTACGCCGAGCTCACCGAGCAGCTCGGCGGCTTCTACCTCGCGGACCTGCCGAGCATCGACACCGCGATCGAGGCCGTCGCCCTCCTGCCGCAGTACACGGTCGAGCTGCGCCCGGTCGTGGACGTGGACGACCTGTGAGCCGGCGCCTCGGAGACCACGGGTGACGGAGACCGACGACGCGCTCTCGGCCGCCTGGCGGGAGCACTGGGCGCGGTTGCTCGCGATGCTCATCGCGCGCTACCGCCGCCCCGACCTCGCCGAGGAAGCGCTCGCGGACGCGTACGCCGCCGCGGCCCGCACCTGGCCCGTCGACGGCGTGCCGGACTCCCCCGCCGCCTGGCTGCGCACCGCGGCCGGGCGGCGGGTCCTCGACCGCCTGCGCGCAGAGGCTGTCGCCGTCCAGAAGGTCCCGCTCATGATCGTGGAGGCGAGGTCCGCGGCGGACGCCTCGGACGCAGTGCCCGGCCCGCCCGACGACGGCGCGCACCTGCCCGACGAACGGCTGCGGCTCGTGTTCTCGTGCTGCCACCCGGCGCTGTCGGTCGAGGCGCGCACGGCGCTGACGCTGCGGTTCGTCGCCGGTCTCCCGGTCCCGGACATCGCGCGCCTCTTCCTGGTCCAGGACTCGACCATGGCCGCTCGCCTGACGCGCGCGAAGAAGCGCTTGGTCGCGGCGGGCATCCCGTTCGAGGTCCCGCCGCCCGGGCGGCTGGGCGAGCGGCTCGACGACGTCGCCTCGGTCCTGTACCTGACCTTCACCGCGGGCTACGCGCCGGGTACGGGGAGCGACGTCCTGCGGGTCGCGCTCGCGGGCGAGGCGATCCGTCTGGGGCGCCTGCTCGACGAGCTGCTGCCGGGCCGCCCGGTGGTGCGTGCGCTGCTCGCGCTCATGGTGCTCCAGCACTCGCGCCGGGACGCGCGGACCGCGGCCGACGGGTCGCTCGTGCTGCTCGCGGACCAGGACAGGTCGCGGTGGCACGGCGAGGAGATCGCGTCGGGCCTCGCGCTGCTCGCGTCCGTGCCCGACGACGTCACGGGCCTCGCGTACGAGTACCGCCTCCAGGCGTCGATCGCCGCCGCGCACGCTGTCGCGGGACGTGCCACCGACACCGACTGGGGTGCGATCGCCGACCTGTACGCGGAGCTGGAGGTGGCCACGGGCTCGGCGATGGTGCGGCTCGCGAGGTCGGTCGCGGTCGCCGAGTCCCAGGGGCCGGCCGTTGCCCTCGCTCTGATCGACGACTTCGAGGGCATCGACGAGGTCCTGCGGACGAACCACCGGCTGCCCGCGACCCGGGCCGAGCTGCTGGTGCGGGCCGACCGACCGGAGGAGGCGGCAGTGTTCTTCGAGGAGGCCGTCCGTCGCTGCGGCAACGCGGCCGAGCGCGAGCACCTGACGCGCCGTCTGGCCGAGGTGCGCGCTGCCCCACGTCGGTGATCTCCTGCTTCCCGAGGTCTCCCCGTCCCGCCGATCAGTTCCCCAGCACCCCGCCCCCCAGCGACAGCAGCACGGGCAGCAGACCGATCAGGACGAACGCCGGCAGGAAGCACACTCCGAGCGGCAGCACGAGGTGCACGGCGAGCCGCGCCGCGGCCTGACACGCGGCGGCCTGCTGGTCGCTGCGCAGCTGCTCGCCCGCCGCGCGCAACGCCTCCCCCGGCGCCGCGCCCTGCTCCCACGCGAGCCCCAGCGCAGACTGCACCACGGCCAACCGGGCAGGCGCGCCGACCCACGCCTCGGCCCACCCTGCCCCGAGCACGACCGCAGCCCCCGCGCGGTGGAGCGCGGCGCCGTCGGGCCCTCCGACGGCCTGCCCCACGGCCTCGAGCGCACGCGGGACGCTCGTCCCCGCCCGGACCGCAGCCGCGAGCAGCTCGAGCAGGACTCCGATCTCCACGGAGCCCACGGGCCCTGTCCGGCCCCCCGCGGCACGTCCGCCCCTCGTGAGCTCGTCGAGCCGCACTCCGACACCGGCCCGCGCGGCCCACCACGCGCTCGACGCGACGAGGCACCCGCACGCGACCGCCACGACCAAAGACCAGTCGACGCCCAGAGACAGGTCGACGCCGAGAGACGGGTCGACGCCCAGGGACCACGCGCTCACGGCGGCGCCCCCACCGCACGGGCTCGTGCCACGAGACGCCACGACCACCGCCGACCGACGAGGAGGAGCACCGCTCCCGCGAGCAGCCCGGCAGACCCCACGCCCCCGCCGAGTGCCGTCGCGAGCGGGTCCACTCCCAGCGCGACCCCGAGCAGCACCCCGACGAGCGGCAGCCACAGCAGCACGCGCGCCGTCGCGGCGGGACCCGCGAGCGAGGCCTCTCGGTCGGCCCGGGCCTCGGACTCGGCCGCGAGCGCCCGCGCGATCGACTCCAGGACCTCGCCGAGCGGCGCGCCGACGTCGGCGGCCAGTCGGCTCGCCGCGACGACCGCGGCGACCTGCCCCTCGGCCTCGACCGCCCCGCGAGCACTGACCACGGTGAGCAGGTCCCGGCGGTCTGGGACCCCCTGCTGGTCGACGCGCACCCCGGCGGCCGAGACCCAGGCGGCTCCGGGGGCGGCCCCTGCGCGCAGCAGCGAGGCGACGTGAGCGACGACGAGACGCACCGAGGACGTGGCTGCCGTGCGCCGCCACGCGAACAACCGGGCTCCTCGGCCCCCGCGGTCCGGACGCCCACCGGCGACCTCCACCGCCGCGCGCCCGGAAGGCGCGACCGCGACCCACACCACGCACGCGACGAGCAGGCCGAGGATCACGCCCCGCCCCACCGGTCGACGAACGCGTCCCACCCGGCCCCGTAGACCGGGTCCTGCTCGCGGTCCCACGTCGCGACGGGATCGACCACGAGCTCTCCACGGGCGTCGCGCCGCACGACCCCCATCTCGGCGAGGTACCGCACCCGCCCGGACCGCCTCAGGTGCAGGACCACGTCGAGCGCACCGGCTGCCTGGGCCGCGACGGCCTCGCGCGGCATGCCCGCGAGCGCGGCGAGCGCCTCGAGGCGTGCGGGGACCACGGCCGCCGCGTTGGCGTGAATCGTGGCGAGCCCGCCGTCGTGCCCCGTGTTGAGCGCCATGAGGACCTCACGGACCTCGGCGCCGCGGCACTCGCCCAGGACGATGCGGTCGGGTCGCATGCGCAGCGCGTTGCGGACCAGGTCGGCGAGGTCGACGGCGCCGGCCCCCTCGACGTTCGGGCGTCGGGCGGTGAGGGGCACGACGTGCGGGTGGTCGGGGACGAGCTCGCGGGCCTCCTCGACGCACACGATGCGCTCGTGCCCGGGGACGAGGGACAGGAGCGCCGCGAGCAGGGTCGTCTTGCCCGTTCCCGTGCCGCCCGAGACGAGCATGTTGGCGCGTTCCGTCACGAGGCGTCGGAGCACCGGTGCCCAGCACCGGTGCAGGCCTCCTGAGTCGACGAGCTCGTCGAGCGTGAAGGCCCGGGAGCGGAGCACGCGCAGCGAGATCACGGCCCCGGACTCGCACACGGGCGCGATCGCGGCGTGCAGGCGCGTGCCGTCGGGCAGCCGGGCGTCGACGAGAGGGCTCGCGTCGTCGAGCCGCTGCCCGCCCGCGGCGGCCAGCCGGACCGCGAGCGCCCGCACCTGTGCGGGGCTCCCCAGGTGCAGGGGGACCCGCTCGAGCCCCGCGCCACGGTCGATCCACACCTCCGCGGGTGAGTTGACGAGGACGTCGGTGACCTCGGGGTCGTCGAGCAGGGGCTGGAGCGGCCCGGCACCGTAGAGCTCGGCGCGGGCGCGCCGGGTCAGGTCCGCGAGCGCGGTGCTGCCGAGCACCCGGCCCGAGCGGCGCAGGGCCGCGTGGAGCTGGGCGTCGTCTGCTGGGGCGCCCCCGACGAGCTGCCCGCGCACCTCGGCGAGCAGGGCGTCGTCGAGCGCGTCGCCGGTCATGCGGCGCCACGCGACGCGACGCCGGCCCCACCGACCGAGACGGCCAGCTCGGTCCCGGCACGGCCGAGGGGTCGCCGGGCCCGGACGTCGGGCCCCTCGCCGCGCTCGACGCGCGCGGCGTGCCCACGGTCCCAGGGGACGACCGCTGCGAGCGGCAGCCCGACGACGTCGCCCACGTCCCACGGGTCGAGGCGCCCGGGTGCGGGTCGCCGTGCCACGAGGCGCAGGGCGCGTCCGGCGCCCTGCCGGGTCGCGAGCGCCGCGGTCGCGACGGCCCCGGCGACCGAGGGCAGGTCGAGAGGGGTCACGAGGAGGAGCGTGTCGCAGGCCCCCACGAGTGTCGCGTTCCGGGTGCCCGCGGAGTCGGCCCCGTCCAGCACCGAGCGCGGCAGGTCGAGGACCAGGACGTCGCACGCGTCCGCGAGGGCCGAGCAGACGTCCACGACCACGCCGTCGTCGAGCGTCACCGGGTCGGCGCGGTGCGCGCTGAGGACGGGCACGTGCCGCCAGGCGGGCAGGAGCCCGGCGAGCGCGGGACCGTCGACGGTCCCGCGCGCGTCGCGCAGGTCGGACCAGCGGGGCCCGTCCCGGTGGTCGATCCCGAGCAGCACGTCGATCCCGCCGCCTCGTGTCTCGAGGTCCACGAGCACGGTGCGCCGTCCTGCCCGCCGCAGCCCGTCCGCGAGCACCGCGGTCACCGTGCTCGTCCCCGCCCCGCCGCGTGCGCCGATCGCACCCACCACGGCTGCCACTGCCCTGCCCATGGACGTTCCCCCCTGTCGCCGGCCCGGGACCGGGCCGGGTCCATCCTGGGGCGAGACGCGTGCGCGTGGGGGCTGCGCCGTCGGGCCTGTGGAAAACCTGCGCCGTGCCGCGCCTGTGGGCGACCGCCCGGGACGCCCTCTGCTCAGCGGGCGAGCGCGAGGTACTGGTGCGCGTACGCGATCACCATCCCGCCCTCACCGACTCCCGCCGCGACGCGCTTGACCGAGCCCGAGCGCACGTCGCCGATCGCGAAGACCCCCGGAGCGCTCGTCTCGAGCGCGAACGGTCGCCGGTCGGCCGTCCACCCCGGCGCGGCCGCCGCGTCCCCGCCCGTGAGGACGAACCCGTGCGTGTCGCGCGCGACCTCGGACGGGAGCCAGCCCGTGACCGCGTCGGCGCCGATCATGACGAACACGACGGGCAGCGCGCGCCGGGTCGTGGTCCCCGTCGCGGAGTCCAGCACGTCGAGGGACTCGAGGGCCCCGTCGCCGTACAGGTCGGTGATCTGGTGCCGCGTCTCGACGCGGATGCCGGGGTTCGCGGCGATCTGGTCGATCAGGTACCGCGACATGCTCGCCCCGAGGGACGGCCCGCGCACGAGCATCGTGACCGACCGGGCGTGCCGCGAGAAGAAGATCGCGGCCTGCCCCGCGGAGTTGCCCGCCCCGACGATGCAGACGTCCTGCCCCTGCGCGAGCGCGGCGTCGCTGCGGGCGGCCCCGTAGTACACGCCGTTGCCGAGGAAGCGGTCGACCGACGCGAGCGCGAGCGAGCGCCACTCGACGCCCGTCGCGACGATCACCACGGGAGCGACGAGCGAGTCGCCGCCGTCGAGCACGACCCGGTGCGCGCGCGGGTCTATCGCGCCGACCGTGCGCGTCACGACGATCTCCGCCCCGAGGCGCTGCGCCTGGGTGAGGGCGCGGCTCGCGAGGTCGTCCCCCGAGATGCCGTACGGGAAGCCCGTGTAGTTCTCGATGCGGGTCGACGTCCCGGCCTGGCCGCCCGGGGCGAGGCTCTCGACGACGAGCGTGCGCAGCCCCTCGGCCGCCGCGTTGACCGCCGCGGTCAGCCCCGCGGGGCCGGCCCCCAGGACGACGACGTCGTACTCGTCGTGCGCCGGTTCGACGGCGAGCCCCACCGCACGGGCGACGTCCCGCATCGCGGGGTCGGCGAGCCGCGTCCCGTCGCGGAGCTCGAGCACGGGGTGCGCGAGGCCGTCGGGCTCGTCCTGCGGCTCGACCACGACCCGGTCGAACGGGACGTGGTTGCGCGTCAGGAACGTCGCGAGGCCCCGGACCCGCGCGTCGAACCGAGGCCCGATCACGCACGCCTCCGCGACGGGCTTCTCCGACGCGTGCGCCTGGAGCGCGTCGAGGTAGGAGCGGGCGAGGCTCGCCACGTGGTCCGGCACGGAGGGTGCCATGGCCGCGAGGGTGTAGAAGACGGCGGCCTCGAGCTTGATGATGCGCGACGCCTCGGTCGCCCGCCCGCTCGCCGGGAACGCCGTGCTCAACGTCATGGGGACCTCGCCGAAGAACATGCCGGGAGTGCGCACCCCGATCACGCGCTCGGCGCCGGCCACCATCTTGGTGATCTCGGCCCTGCCCTCGATCACGACGAAGAACGCCCGCTCGTCGCCCTCGTGCGCGAAGTACTCCCCCGGCAGGAGGCGGATGTCCTCGACCGCGCCCACGAGGAACTCGAGCGGCTCGGGCGGCAGGGGCTCGAACATCGCGACGGCGCGGAGCTCGGCGAGCGTGATCATGCGTGCCTCCAGCGGACCGGGTCACAGTGGTGACCGGCGACGCGGCCTCGGTGCCGCGGAGCCGTCACCGGCGAACGTACCGCGCCCCGGTGCGCACGACATCCGCTCACCTCGGGACCGCCCTGGAACCGGGACATTCCGCCCCGCCGGTCGCCGGTTGCGGCTAGGCTCGCCGGGTGACCCATCTCCAGGACTCACCGCAGCCCGGCCACCGCCCCACGACCGGCACCCACGAGGGGCGCCCTCGGAAGGTCGCCGCGTTCTTCGACCTGGACAAGACGATCATCGCGACGTCCTCGACCGCGGCCTTCTCCAAGCCCTTCTACGCGGGCGGGCTCATCAGCCGCGGCGACGTGCTGCGCAGCGCCTACGCGCACTTCCTCTACATGGTGGGCGGTGCAGATGCCGACCAGACCGAGCGCATGCGCGCGCACCTGAGCGCGCTCGTGACGGGCTGGGACGTCCGGACCGTGTCCCAGATCGTCGAGGAGACGCTGCACGAGTACATCGACCCGGTCGTGTACGCGGAGGCCGTCGACCTCATCGTGAGCCACCACGACCGGGGCCACGACGTCGTGATCGTGTCCGCCTCGGGGTCGGAGGTCGTCGAGCCCATCGCCGCGGTCCTGGGCGCCGACCACTACGTCGCGACCCGCATGGAGATCGTCGACGGACGGTACACGGGCGAGATCGACTTCTACGCGTACGGCGAGAACAAGGCCATCGCGATCCGTGAGCTCGCCGAGGTGCACGGCTACGACCTCGACGCGTCCTACGCGTACTCGGACTCGATCACGGACGCGCCCATGCTCGCCGAGGTCGGGCACGGGTTCGCGGTCAACCCCGACCGCACCCTGAGACGCCTCGCGGGCGAGAGCGGCTGGGGCACCCTGACCTTCACGCGCCCCGTCACGCTGCGCACCCAGCTCTCCCCGCCGCGTACCGCGGCGGTGGTCGGCGGTGCCGTGACGGCCGTGGTCGTGGCGTGGCTCGTGTGGCGGGCCGTGCGTGGGCGCTCGGGCGGCGCGTCGCAGGAGGGCACCGCCGCGTAGGAGAGCCCGTGCCCGACGGCGGAGCACGGGTCGCGAGACCTGCTCACCACCGGGCGTCGCGCTGAGGTCCCTGACGGCGTCGGCGTTCGAACCGAGTCCTCGTTGTCCGGGTCCTCCCGGCTCGGGATCGAACACCTCGTGGAGGTTCCCGCGTTCCGCTCCCCACCCCTTGCGCGGCACCTGGGACAGGCGTATCACAGAGGGACAACAGCACCAGGGGCGGGCGGAACCCACGCGCGAGAAGTCCACGCATAGGACTGGCTGACCGGGCTTGACCCGTTGCAGCACCTACCCTCGCAGCACGCTTGCTAACCCTCGCCCCGCTGGCGAGCACGGCGTCCCTCCGGGGGCGCCGTTCCCGTGTCAGGGCGTGCCAGAGCCTCGGCTGTGGCACGTTCGAGCGCCGCCGGTCGCGTCGCCGGTCACGTCGCCGCTTCGCCCGCCCGCCTGCACCCGACGGTCGCCCGCGCCGAATACCCTGGCTCCATGACCTCAGCGCCGAGCGTTTCCTCGTCCATCACCGTCCGCCTCCAGGTCGAGGCCAGGCCCACCGCGGTCAGCGAGCTCACGACCGCGATCGAGCAGACCGGTGGGATCGTCTCGGCGCTCGACGTCACGGCGTCGGGCCACGAGCGCATCTCGGTGGACGTGACGGTCGCGACGCGCGGCGAGTCGCACGCCGAGGAGATCGTCGAGGCCCTGCGCGTGCTGCACGGGGTCAGCGTGGAGCGGGTCTCGGACCGCACGTTCCTGCTGCACCTGGGCGGCAAGCTCCAGATCGAGTCGAAGGTCCCGATCCGCAACCGTGACGACCTGTCGATGATCTACACGCCGGGCGTCGCGCGCGTGTGCGAGGCGATCGCGGCCCACCCCGAGGACGCGCGCCGCCTGACGATCAAGCGCAACACGATCGCGGTCGTCACGGACGGCTCGGCGGTGCTGGGCCTCGGGGACATCGGACCGCTCGCGTCACTGCCCGTCATGGAGGGCAAGGCCGCGCTCTTCAAGCGGTTCGCGGACATCGACGCGTTCCCCATCGCGCTCGACACGCAGGACACCGACGAGATCGTGCGCACGGTCAAGGCCATCGCGCCGGTCTTCGCGGGGATCAACCTCGAGGACATCTCGGCGCCGCGCTGCTTCGAGATCGAGCGCCGGCTGCGCGCCGAGCTCGACATCCCCGTGTTCCACGACGACCAGCACGGCACGGCGATCGTCGCGCTCGCCGCGCTGACGAACGCGCTCAAGGTCGTGGGCAAGGACCTGGCCGAGGTGCGGATCGTGCTCTCGGGCGCGGGAGCCGCGGGCACGGCGGTCCTCAAGCTGCTCCTGGCCGCGGGCGCGCACGACGTCGTGGTCGCGGACGTCGACGGCGTGATCCACCCCGACCGTCCGCGTCTGTCGCCCGCGCTCGCGTGGACAGCGATCAGCACCAACCCGCGCCGCGTGAGCGGCACGCTCGTCGAGGCGCTCGCGGGGGCCGACGTCTTCATCGGCGTCTCCGCCCCGGACATCCTCACGGGCGACGACATCGCGACCATGGCACCGGACTCGATCGTGTTCGCGATGGCCAACCCCGTCCCGGAGGTGGACCCGGTCGAGGCCGCGCAGCACGCCGCGATCGTCGGCACGGGCCGCAGCGACTTCGCGAACCAGATCAACAACGTGCTCGCGTTCCCCGGGGTGTTCCGCGGCCTGCTCGACGCCCAGTCGCACAAGATCACCGACACCATGCTGCTCGCGGCGGCCCGCGCGCTCGCGTCGACGATCCACGAGGACCAGCTCAACCCGACGTACATCGTGCCGAGCGTGTTCAACCCCGAGGTCACGACCGTCGTGGCGGCCGCGGTCGAGGCCGCGGCCCGCGCGGAGGAGGCCGCCGCGTCCTGAGGGCGCGCGTCGGCACGGGCCCGCTCGCCGAGTGTGCAGTTCGGGCTCTTGCTCGCGCGTGGAGACAGCCCGAAGTGCACACTCGGCGTGGCCCGATGCCCTCCCTCCGGTGCTCCCGCAGGGCCGGACCCGAGCGCGACGACTTGTGGGCTTTTGTCAGCACCTTCTCCCATTTCGAGAAACAGTGACCGGGGTCACCTGATGGGGTCTAGACTCGGCCCGGTCGGGGCAGGACAGGCCCCGTCGCTCGACGTGTCTCGCACCCCTCCCACCACCTCGCGGGCGGAGGGGATCTCACGTCACGAGCCCCGCACCAGAGTCGATGCGCACCGGAGGTAAGAGTGCCTGAGAATGTGACCACCACCGAGAACCAGGTCGACGGGCAGCCCGAGTCGCCGGGTCTGGAGAACCTCCTCCACGAGGAGCGCAGCTTCCCGCCCAGCCCCGAGTTCGCCGCCCAGGCCAACGCCCAGGCCTCGCTCTACGAGGAGGCCAAGGCAGACCGTCTCGCGTTCTGGGCACGCCAGGCCACCGACCTCGTGTCGTGGAGGACCCCGTTCACCGAGACCCTCGACTGGTCGAACGCCCCCGTCGCCCGCTGGTTCGCCGACGGCACCCTCAACGCGGCGTACAACGCGGTGGACCGTCACGTCGAGGCGGGCAACGGCGACCGGGTCGCGATCCACTTCGAGGGCGAGCCGGGCGACACCCGCACCGTCACCTACGCGGACCTGCAGCGCGAGGTCTCGCGCGCGGCCAACGCTCTGGGCGCTCTCGGCGTGACCACGGGCGACCGCGTCGTCATCTACCTGCCCATGATCGTCGAGGCCGTCGTCGCGATGCTGGCCTGCGCCCGCATCGGGGCACCGCACTCCGTGGTCTTCGGCGGGTTCTCGGCCGACGCGCTGCGCAGCCGCATCGCGGACGCCGAGGCCAAGGTCGTCATCACCGCGGACGGCGGCTACCGTCGCGGTGCCGCGTCGGCGCTCAAGCCCGCGGTCGACGAGGCCCTCGCTCCCAAGGAGGGCGCCGAGGCCACGACGGTCGAGCACGTCCTCGTGGTGCGGCGCACCGAGCAGGACGTGAAGTGGACGCAGGGGCGCGACGTCTGGTGGCACGACGCCCTCGAGGCGGCCGACGTCCAGCACACGCCCGTGTGGGTCGAGGCCGAGCACCCGCTGTTCATCCTCTACACGTCCGGCACCACCGGGAAGCCCAAGGGCATCCTGCACACGACGGGCGGCTACCTGACGCAGGCGTCGTACACGCACAAGAACGTGTTCGACCTCAAGGCCGAGACCGACGTCTACTGGTGCACCGCGGACATCGGCTGGGTCACGGGCCACTCCTACGTGACGTACGGGCCGCTGCTCAACGGCGCGACCCAGGTCATCTACGAGGGCACACCCGACTCCCCGCACCAGGGCCGCTGGTGGGAGATCATCGAGAAGTACAAGGTCTCGATCTTCTACACGGCCCCCACCGCGATCCGCGCCTGCATGAAGTGGGGCGAGGAGATCCCGAACAAGTACGACCTCACGAGCCTGCGCGTCCTGGGCTCGGTCGGAGAGTCCATCAACCCCGAGGCCTGGATGTGGTACCGCCGCGTCATCGGCGGCGACAAGGCCCCGATCGTCGACACGTGGTGGCAGACCGAGACCGGCGCGATCATGATCTCGCCCCTGCCGGGCGTCACGGCGACCAAGCCGGGCTCGGCGCAGGTCCCGCTGCCGGGCATCGTCGCGGACGTCGTCGACGACAACGCGCAGCCGGTCCCGAACGGTGGCGGCGGCTACCTCGTCCTGTCGGAGCCGTGGCCGTCCATGCTGCGCGGCATCTGGGGAGACCTCGAGCGCTTCAAGGACACCTACTGGTCCCGCTTCCAGGGCATCTACTTCGCGGGCGACGGCGCCAAGAAGGACGAGGACGGCGACATCTGGCTCCTCGGCCGTGTCGACGACGTCATGAACGTCTCGGGCCACCGCCTGTCGACGACGGAGATCGAGTCCGCGCTGGTCTCGAACCCGCTCGTCGCCGAGGCCGCGGTCGTGGGCGCCACGGACGAGCTGACCGGCCAGGCAGTCGTCGCGTTCGTCATCCTGCGCGGCGAGCACGCGGCCCGTGCGGCGGACCCGGAGGGGGCCGCCGCAGTCGAGCTCGAGCTGCGCAACCACGTGGCCAAGGAGATCGGGCCCATCGCGAAGCCCCGCAAGATCCTCGTGGTCCCCGAGCTGCCCAAGACGCGGTCCGGCAAGATCATGCGCCGCCTGCTGCGCGACGTCGCCGAGAACCGCACGGTCGGGGACGCGACGACGCTCGCGGACTCGTCCGTCATGACGCTCATCGCGTCGGGTCTGGCGAAGCCCGCCGGCTCGGAGGACTGAGGCGGCCCGGCGCGCCGAGCTGGTCGG
>NZ_JBHUAD010000005.1:0-42996 GCF_042789955.1 Oerskovia sp. NPDC056781 | reverse complement strand
CCCGTAGGGTGCCGGCCCGTCGCGTCGCGGGGGGTCAGGCCTCCGCAGCGGCCTTGAGGTCGTCGACGAACGTCGGGTTGGCCTCGAGCCACTCGCGCACCGACGCGTCGTTGTCCGCGCCCTCGTTCTCGTTGAACATGATGTTCTCGAGCGAGAAGAGCTGCTCGTCGCTCAGCGTGAGCGCGGAGATCCACGACGCGACGTCGGGGTGGTCCTCGGTGAAGCCGGTGCGGGCGACCGAGTGGATCTTCTCGGCCTCGCCCATGGCACCCTTCGGGTCCTCGAGGTCCTTGACGGGGAAGGCGTCGTAGGCCCAGTGCGGACGCCACAGCGTGACGGCGACGTTCTCGCCCGCGTCCGTCGCGCCCTTGAGCTCGGCGAGCATGGCCGGGGTCGAGGAGATGACGAAGTCCATGCCCTCCAGGCCGTAGGCCGGGATGGCCTCGTCCTGCGTGATGCGGGTCAGGCCCGCACCCGACTCGATGCCCACGATGCGGTTGTCGAACAGGTCGGCGTTCGCGGCGAGCTCGTCGATGCTGTCGATCGGCGCGTCCTCGTTGACCGCGATGGTCAGCTTGGCGTCGTCGTACCAGTAGCCGAGGTCCTCGAGGTCGTCGCCGTACTGCTTCTTGTAGTCGGCGTGCGTGAGAGGCAGCCACATGTCGAAGTTGACGTCGAAGTCGCCTCCGGCCATGCCCGTGTAGACGACGCCGGGGTCGGCCGTCTCGGTGCGGACCGTGTAGCCCTCGTCCTCGAGGATGGCCTTGAAGAGGTGCGACACCGCGATGCCCTCGTCCCAGCCCGAGTGGATCGCGATCGTGATGTCCTTGTCGGCCTCGCCTCCGGAGCCGGCGTCTGTGCCCGAGGCGCAGGCCGAGAGGCCGAGCCCGAGGGCGAGCGACGACGCGACGATCGCGGTGCGACGACGAGCCTGGTGGTGACGTGCGGGAGACATGGTGTCCTTCCTTCGGTGGGCAGGCCGCAGGTGCGGCGGTGCCCGCCTGGGTTGGTGGTGGTACGGGAAAGCGCTTGGGCGTGCAGGCCGCCCGGTGGTGTCGGGGCCGGGCGATGCCGACCCCGACCGGGGTGCCTCAGACCGCGGTGGCCGCCAGGGCCTTGGCGACGGGCGAGCGGGTGCTGAGCGCCGAGGTCACGCGATCGAGGAAGATCGCGAGGATCACGACCGACAGACCCGCCTCGAAGCCGAGCGAGATGTTGACCCGCTGGAGGGCCGCGACGACGTCGCGTCCCAGGCCGGCCGCGCCGACCATGCCGGAGATCACGACCATCGAGAGCGAGAGCATGATGACCTGGTTGACGCCCGCCATGATGGTCGGCATCGCGAGGGGGAGCTGGATCTGGCGCAGGATGCGACCCGGCGTCGAGCCGAACGCGTGCCCGGCCTCGACGACCTCCCGGTCGACCTGGCGGATGCCCAGCTCGGTGAAGCGGACACCCGGGGCGAGCGCGAACACGACGGTCGCGACGATGCCCGGGACGGCGCCCGTGAGGAAGATGATGACCGTGGGGATGAGGTACACGAACGCGGGCATGGTCTGCATGAAGTCGAGCACGGGGCGCAGGACTCGCGAGACGGTGTCGTTGCGCGCGGCCCAGATGCCCAGCGGGATGCCGATCAGCAGTGCGATCGCGCTCGCGACGAGCACGAGCGCCAGGGTGTCCATGGCGTTGTCCCACTGGTCGACGCTCGCGATCACGACGAACCCGACGAGGGCCGTGACGCCCAGCTTCCAGCCCTTGGCGAAGAACGCCAGGGCCGCGAGCACGAGTGCGACGACGAGGAAGGGCGGGCCCTGGAGCACTGCGGCCAGGGCGTCGTAGCAGGTCAGCAGGACGTCCTTGACGACCGCGAAGAACGGCTTGAAGGTCGCGGTCAACCATTCGACGAAGACGGCGACCCAGTCACCGAGGGGCAGGCGGGGGACGAACGTGTCGGTGGTGCTCACGCGTCTGCTCCTTCCGTCGAGGGGGTGTCGTGCGGGGCGGGCACGTCCTGGGTCGTGTCCTCGTCGGGCCCGACGACGTCGGGCTCCTCGAGCGTGGGCGGCACCATGGCCTCGAGCAGGGTCACGCGCGGAATGACCCCGACCAGGCGGTTCTTGTCGTCCGTCACGGCGACTGGCAGGGGTGACTCGGCCGCCGGGGCGAAGAGCTCCGCGAGGGGGGTGTCGACGCTCACGGGAGCGACGCCGTCGTGCACGATCGACTCGATGCTCGTGGCGTGGTCGCCGCTCGACTTGAGCAGCGCGACCGCGTCCGCGTCGCGGACGACGCCGCGCAGGACGCGCTGACGGTCGACGACGTAGGCCGCCGACACCTGCGCCTCGCGCATGGTGCGGCTCGCGACGCGCGGGCCGCCGCCGAGCGGGACGACCGCGGTCGGGCGGACCATGACCGACGCGGCGGTCAGGACGCGGGTGCGGTCGACGTCGGCGACGAACTGCGCGACGTAGTCGTTCGCGGGGTCGGAGAGGATCTCCTCGGCCGTGCCGATCTGGACCGTGCGGCCGTCACGCATGACGGCGATGCGGTCGCCCAGGTGCATGGCCTCGTTGAGGTCGTGCGTGATGAAGATGATGGTCTTGCCGAGCGTCTGCTGCAGGTCGAGGAGCTGCTCCTGCATCTCACGCCGGATGAGCGGGTCGAGCGCGGAGAACGCCTCGTCCATGAGCAGCACGTCGGTGTCCGCGGCGAGCGCACGGGCGAGCCCCACGCGCTGGCGCATGCCGCCCGAGAGCTGCGAGGGCAGCGAGTCCTGCCAGCCGCCCAGGCCCACGAGGTCGAGCGCCTGCTGCGCCTTCTCGCGGCGCTCGGCCCTGCCCATGCCCTGGATCTCGAGCGGGTACGCCGCGTTGTCCAGGACCGTGCGGTGGGGGAGCAGGGCGAAGTGCTGGAACACCATGCTCACGCGGCTGCGTCGCAGGGCCCGCAGCTGCTTGGCGTTCACGGTCGCGAGGTCGTCGTCGCCCAGGAGGACGTGGCCGGCCGTGGGCTTCCACAGGCCGTTGAGCATGCGGATGAGCGTCGACTTGCCCGAGCCCGACAGGCCCATCACGACGAAGATCTCGCCCTGCTTGACGTCGAAGCTCGCGTCGATGACGGCGGCCGTTCCCAGGGACTTGACGTCGGCGCGGCCCGCACCGTCCTTGAGGCGCCGGACGGCCTCCTGCGGGCGGCGGCCGAAGACCTTGTAGACGCCCTGGACGCTCACGGCCACGGGCCGGTCGTCCGGTAGGGGGTCGGTGCCGTGGGCGCCGGGGAAGGGCTCGGTCTCCACGGGGAGGAGGACGGGGGCGGTGCTCGTAGGTGGCTCGGTGCTCGTACTCGTGCTGGTGCTGCTTGCGGTCATGCTGGCGGGTCTCGCCACCTTCCAGGTGTCGTGGCGGGTCCGGAACGCTCCGCGGAGGGCGCCAGGGTGACCTGGCTGCGACCTCCCGGTGCGCTCAGCGCCGCGAGGCGCGTCACGGTCCACCGGATCGAGGCCCGCCGCCGGGGGCCACCCGGGTGGGTGGCCGCCGCGAGGCGCAGCGGGCGCTGACCTGTCGTGGGGCCGGCGCGAGCCGGTCCTGGACAGGTCGATCTGTCTCCAGCACCCTGCCCGATCCCAGGGCGAATTGCTACCGAGTGGCCAGTGTGTATGGCGGTTTCGAGGGAGATGCTTGACCGTACAATCGTTGAAAGCGCGCGGCTTTGACCATTCACGGGATCGTTATCGCTTCGTGACCTTGATATGGTCAAGCAGATTTGTTATCGCGCGCGGGCGCGAACTGTTGATCTGGTGCGGACGCCGAGGGTGACGCTCCTGCCCGCCGAGGGTGACGCTCTGGTGCGCCGACGGTGACGCTCCGGTGCGCCGACGGTGACGTGCTGGTGCGCCGACGGTGACGGTGAGGGACGCCGTCGGGCCGACGGCCGCCGCGCGAGAGCCCACCCTCACCACCGAGGGCGCCGCGCCTGCTCGAACAGCGCGGCCACCGCCGCGAACAGGGCCTCGCGCCGGGCGAACAGCGCGTTGTCCACGACCAGCAGCCCCCACCCGTTCGCACGCACCCGATCACCGCGCGCACGGTCCCTTGCCGCCTGGTCGGGACTGAGGTGATAGGCGCCGTCGTACTCGACGCCGACGCGGAGCTCGGGGTTCGCCAGGTCGAGCCGCGCCACGAACGCCCCGGCCGCGTCGTGGAGCTCGTGCTGCGCGACGAGACGCGGGAAGCCCTCCAGGGCGAGGAGCACCCGCAGCATCGACTCGCGCACCGACTCGGCGCCGGCGTCGACGAGGTCGAACGCGCGGGGAACCATGGTGATCCAGCGGGCTCCCGGGTTGCGTTCGACGACGGGCCAGACGTCGGCGACGCCCAGAGCGGTCGCCCGGACGAGCGCGTCCAGCCGCGGGACCGACCGCAGGAGCACGGGGTCGCGGGCGAGGTCGTACGCCGTACGAGCAGGTGTCGTGACGAGCCCCCAGGGAGACTCCTGCACGTCGTCGGGGTGGAACGAACGGCCCCGAGAGGTGCGGCCGTCGGCGGACCGGACCCGTCTGTCGTGGCGGGCGCCGACCTCGACCGGGTGTGCAGCGCTCGCCTGGTCCACGCCGTGGATCCACGCGGCCGTCGTCCCGCACAGGACGGCGTCCGTCGGCAGCGCGAGCCGGGTCGCGCGGACCCGGTCGCCGTAGGTGAGGGAGTGCCGCGCGGGTGCGACCACGTCTCGTGCGACGCGTCGCAGGAGCGGGCCGCCCAGACGTGCTGGGACGAGGTCTTGGGCGTCGGTCGTGCGCAGGAGGAGGTGTCCGTGGTCATCGATGCTTCGCATGGCTGGATGGTGCCGAACGTGTCGCCGTGGCGTGCGGGACGCGGAGTCGGCCGTGGGCGGTGCTCCGTGGGCGTGGCCTGTGCACGGGGAGGCGCCTACGGGGCGGGGGCACCGCTCGGCGTCCTCTCGCACCCGGCGTCCGGCTCGGGATCGCGCCCGGGGCGTGTCGCCGTCGACGCGGGTGCCGGTCACCGCCGCCGGCGGGGTGCGTCGCCCTCGGCGGCCGCGTCCGTCACCGTCAGCGGCGGTGTGCGTCACCCTGGCGCCCACGGTGGTCACCCTCGGCGCGCGGCGAGCCGCCCCCGGTAGTCTGGAGCGACACCGTCAGAACCGTCGTTCGGAGCACCATGTCTTCTGCCACGCCCGCCGCCCAGGCCTCGTTCGACGAGGTCCCCGGCCGCTACAAGGTCCGAGACCTGTCCCTCGCCGAAGCGGGACGCCACCAGATTCGCCTCGCCGAGCACGAGATGCCCGGCCTCATGGCGCTGCGGGCCGAGTTCGGCGCGTCGCAGCCGCTCGCGGGCGCGCGCATCGCGGGCTCGCTCCACATGACGGTCCAGACGGCCGTCCTCATCGAGACCCTCGTCGCGCTCGGCGCTCAGGTGCGCTGGGCCAGCTGCAACATCTTCTCGACGCAGGACGAGGCCGCTGCGGCGATCGTCGTCGGCCCGCACGGCACGCCCGAGGACCCCCAGGGCGTCCCGGTCTTCGCGTGGAAGGGCGAGAGCCTCGAGGAGTACTGGGACTGCACCGAGCAGATCCTGCTGTGGCCGGGGGAGCAGGGCGCCAACCTCATCCTCGACGACGGCGGCGACGCGACCATGCTCGTCCACCTGGGGCTGCAGTACGAACGCCTGGGCACCGTCCCCCCGGACACCCTGCCGGGCGAGCCCGACCACACGCACGAGATGAACGTCGTGCGCTCGGTCCTGCGCCGGGCGCTCGCGGCCGACCCCCTGCGCTGGACCGGCATCGCGGACCAGCTGCTCGGCGTGACGGAGGAGACGACCACGGGCGTGCACCGCCTGTACCAGCTCGCCGAGTCGGGCGAGCTGCTGTTCCCGGCGATCAACGTCAACGACTCGGTCACCAAGTCGAAGTTCGACAACAAGTACGGCATCCGCCACTCGCTGCCGGACGGCATCAACCGCGCGACGGACGTCCTCATGGGCGGCAAGGTCGCGTTCGTCGCGGGCTACGGCGACGTGGGCAAGGGTGCGGCCGAGGCCTTCCGCGGCCAGGGCGCACGCGTCATCGTGTCCGAGGTCGACCCGATCTGCGCGCTCCAGGCCGCGATGGACGGCTACCAGGTCGCGCGCATCGAGGACGTCCTGGGCGAGGCCGACTTCTTCATCACGACCACGGGCAACAAGGACGTGGTCACGGCCGAGCACATGACGGGGATGAAGAACAAGGCGATCGTCGGGAACATCGGTCACTTCGACAACGAGATCGACATGGCCGGCCTGGCCCAGGTCCCGGGGGTCACGCGCACCGAGATCAAGCCGCAGGTGCACGAGTGGACGTTCCCGGCGGCCGACGGCGAGGAGCCCCGCTCGATCATCGTCCTGTCGGAGGGGCGCCTGCTGAACCTGGGCAACGCGACGGGCCACCCGTCGTTCGTGATGAGCAACTCGTTCTCGAACCAGGTCATCGGCCAGATCGAGCTCTTCGAGGATGCTCAGCGTGCGGAGGACGAGCGTACGTACGAGCGCCAGGTCTACCGTCTGCCCAAGGTCCTCGACGAGAAGGTCGCGCGCCTGCACCTCGACGCGCTGGGCGTGCGCCTGACCGAGCTCTCGAAGAGCCAGGCGGACTACCTCGGCATCCCGGTCGAGGGGCCGTACAAGCCGGAGCACTACCGCTACTGAGCGGTCGCGCACGCCCCTGAGCAGGGGCCCGACGGCGCAGGGCCGGGTTCCAGGAGGAGCCCGGCCTTTCGCGTGCGGTCACCCTGGGCGGGGCGATGCGTCACTCTCGGCGTGGCCACGTCACCCTCGGGGGTCGGGGACGTCTCCCTCGGCGGGTGGGCACGTCACCGTCGGCGGGCGAGCACGCCACCGTGGGCGCTTCCGGCACTCCTGCGCAAGGATGGTCCCAGCAGCGCGCCGACAGGAGAAGACGATGGCGACGACCCCGAGCGAGCCCACGATCAGCGACTCCGAACGAGCAGAGCTCGAGGCGCTGCGTGCGGAGGTCCATCGCCTGCGTGCCGAGCGCGCCGCCCCGCCCTCCGGGGCGGTCGTCGCCGCGGCGCCCCGCCGCGGCGGGTGGCTCCGCTGGACCGCCGTCACGGTGCTCCTGGTGCTCGCGGGCGTCCTCATGCTGGGCTCGGTCGTCGCGCGGTACGTGCGCGGCGAGATCCTCGACACGGACCACTACGTCGCGACCGTGACACCGCTGGGCTCGGACCCCGCGATCCAGGCCGAGATCAGCACCAAGGTCTCGGACGCGATCCTCGAGCGGATCGACCTCGAGACCGTGACGACGCAGGCGCTCGCGACGCTCACGCAGAACGTCGACCAGGTCCCACCTCAGGTTCAGGGCCTGGCGCCGCTCCTCGCGAGCCAGGGCGAGTCGTTCGTCCGCTCGACGGTGGACCGCATGGTCACGTCGCCGAGGTTCGAGGAGCTGTGGATCGTCGCGAACCGCCAGGCTCACAAGAACCTCGTCTCGGTCCTCACGGGCGAGGGCGGCACGGCGGTCACGGCCGACGCGAACGGTCAGGTCACGCTCTCGCTCGGGCCCATGATCGACGAGGTCACTCAGCGGCTGTCGGCGCGGGGCTTCACGTTCGTCGAGAACCTGCCGTCGATCAACCCGCAGTTCGTGCTGTTCACCTCGGACGACGTCGTGACGGCGCAGCGTGTGGTGGCTGCCCTGAGCAAGGCGGCGAACGTCCTGCCGTGGCTCTCGCTCCTGGTCGCGGTCGGTGCGGTGTGGGCGGCCCCGCGCGGTCGGCGTCGCCGGGCCGTGATCCTCGCGGGGGTCACGTACGTCGTCGCGATGGCGATCCTCGCGATCGGGATCACGGTCGGCCGGTCGCTGTACCTGAGCGCCGTGCCGTCGGAGACCCTGTCGCCCGCGGCGGCGACGGCCTTGATCGACGCGGTGCTGGTCCCGCTGCGCACGTCGCTGCGTGCGGTGTTCGCGTTCGGGGTGGTCGTCGTGCTCGCCGCCTACCTCACGGGTCCCAGCCGGTCGGCGGTCGCGGTCCGCCGAGGCTTCAACTGGCTCGTGCGCGCCGCCAGCCGCGGCCATGCCGGGGACAGCGGACGGGCTCCGCACCCCTTCGAGGTCTGGGTCGCCCGGCTGCGCTGGCCGTTGATCGCGCTCGTCCTGGCCGGGGCGCTCGCTGTCCTGGTGTTCTCGCGCTACCCGAGCGGGAGCACGATCCTGGTCATCGCGCTGGTCGCGGCCGTCCTGGTGGTCGCGATCCAGGTGGTGTCCGCGCCGGCCCGCGGTGCAGCCGAGGCGAGCGGACCGCGGGAGCCGGGCGGCGCCGTCGGGCAGGAGGGCTCCGCCGAGCAGGGGGCCGGGACGCCCCTCGCGCGCTGAGCACGCCGCAGAGGGGGGACATCCCCCCTGCACGACGGCGGAGCGCACCCTGGGCGCGCGGGCCACGGTCGGCAAGACTGGTGGTACCGCTCGAACCAGACCCAGGAGTCCTGCCACCATGTCTGCTGTGACATCCCCCCAGCCGCCGCTCGGCGACGCCGCGCCCGACGGCGAGCCCACGCCCGGGTACGCGCCGCCGACCGAGCAGGTCCCGTCCTTCGAGACCGGGCCGGTCGCACCCGCGGGCGACCTGCGGCACGCCCCCGACGGGCTCGACCCGCGCTACGTGGACCTGCGCGAGCCGGTCGGTTTCCTGGCCGCGCCGTTCGCGCGCCAGACCTGGCGCGAGTTCGGCTACCTGTGGCTGTCGCTGTTCGTCGCACCCTTCGCGTTCACGTACGTGATGTTCACCGTGAGCTTCACGGCGGGGATCCTCGTGACGGTCGTGGGGCTCGTGGTCTCGGGCGGCCTGGTCCTCGGGGCGCGCGGCTGGGGCGGCATGTACCGCTCGATGGCGCGCTCGATGCTGTCGGTCGACGTGCTGCCGCCCACGCCGCACACGCCGCGCCGCGGGTTCTGGCGCATGCTCTGGTCGAACCTGTCGGACGGTCCCGGGTGGCGGGCCATGACGTTCATGTTCGTGAGCTTCTTCCTGGCGCTCGTCGCCTTCGTCGTGACCGTGACGTTCTTCTTCGTCTCGCTGGGGGCTGCGACGCACTGGTTCTGGTCGCAGTTCCTGCCCGCGCAGATGGCCGCCGACGGTACGTGGCACCGCGGTGCGCAGATGGGGACCGACTGGTACGTCGACACCCCGCTGCGCCAGTCGGCGCTCGCGGCCGTGGGCATCGCGCTGTGGTGGCTGTGGCCGCAGCTCGTGCGCGGGTTCGCGCAGCTCTTCCGCCTCCTGTCGGTCAACCTGCTCGGCCCCACCCGGGCGAGCCTGCGCGTGGCCGACCTCGAGAAGTCCCGCGGCAAGACCGTCGAGGACGCGGACGCCAAGCTGCGCCGCATCGAGCGCGACCTGCACGACGGCACCCAGGCCCGGCTCGTCGCGGTGGCGATGCAGCTCGGCGAGGCCAAGGAGCAGCTCGCGGCGGGCGGCGACGCGTCCGAGGCGCTCGAGCTCGTCGACAACGCGCACGCGTCGACCAAGGAGGCGCTCGTCGAGCTCCGTGAGCTCGCCCGGGGCATCCACCCGCCCGCGCTCGACAACGGCCTCGCGGTCGCCCTCGAGACGCTCGCGGCAAGGTCCCCGCTGCCCGTGACGGTCGACGTGGACCCGGGCATCGCGCCGTCGCCGGCCGTCGAGACCATCGCGTACTTCTGCGTCGCCGAGCTCGTGACGAACGCCGCCAAGCACGCGCGCGCCTCGGGCGTGTACGTGCTCGTCGAGGAGCAGGGCTCGCGGCTGCGCCTGCGCGTGCGCGACGACGGGCAGGGCGGTGCGCGCATCTCGACGCCCGACGCGCGCGGTCACCGGTCGGGGCTCGCGGGCCTCGAGGAGCGGGTTCGTTCGGTCGACGGCACGTTGGACCTCGTCAGCCCGGTCGGTGGGCCTACCGTGGTCACGGTCGTCCTGCCGAGCAGGGTGTAGCCGGCCCCACCCGCGGAGCGGCCCGGACGTCTCGAACCGAGGCGCCCGGGCCGTCCCATCGACACAGAAGAGGTACCACCGTGCGGCTCGTGATCGCCGAGGACTCCGTCATCCTGCGCGACGGGCTCGTCGCCCTGCTCACCCGTCGTGGCCACGACGTCGTCGCGGCCGTGGGCGACGGCGACGCGCTCGTCGCGGAGGTCGCGCGCCTGGCCACGCTCGGCGAGCTGCCGGACGTCGTCATCATCGACATCCGCATGCCTCCGACGTTCACCGACGAGGGGCTGCGCGCGGCGCTCACCCTGCGCGCCGCGTCGCCGGGGCTGGGGGTGCTGCTGTTCTCGCAGTACGTCGAGACGCGGTTCGTGAGCGAGCTGCTCACGGGCGGCGCCGAGGGGGTCGGGTACCTCCTCAAGGACCGTGTCGCGGACGTGAGCGAGTTCCTCGACGCCCTGACGCGCATCGCCGCGGGGCAGACGGTGCTCGACCCCGAGGTCGTGAGCCAGCTCATGGGCGCCTCACGCTCGGACGACGGCCTGGCGCGCCTCACGCCCCGCGAGCGCGAGGTGCTCGAGCTCATGGCGCAGGGGCGCTCGAACACCGCGATCGCGGAGAACCTGTTCCTGTCCTACGGGGCCGTGGAGAAGAACGTCACGGCGATCTTCGGCAAGCTCGGGCTGCCGCAGGACGCGGGGGACCACCGCCGGGTGCTCGCGGTGCTCAGGTACCTGCGGGACTGAGCACGGCGGTGCCTGCGGGGGACATCCCCCGCGGAGGTGACCGGACCGCCGCCGGGGCCTCGGGGGAGGCTCCCATTCCGGGACGTACCAGGATTTTCGAGACTGGTGGGGAACCTTTTCCCTCCGTCCCGAGGAGCATCCTGTGGCCGTCGTCGACGTCCCTCGTCTTCCCTTCCGGCCCGCTCGGACCCCCCGTCCGTCCCGGCCCGCCGGCTCGTCCTCGCCCGCCACGGCTCTCGCGGCCCGACGCCCGGAGCCGGGGCCCCGGCGCCCCGCCGTCGCCGGTGCCCCCGCCCGTCGAGACGTGTTCGTCGACGCGGTGCGCGCGCTCGCGACCCTCGCGGTCCTGAGCGTCCACTGGCTCATGCCCGAGGTCACGTGGGACGGCGAGCGCCTCGGGATCGGCAACGCCCTGGCCCACGGCGGGGCGTGGACGATCACGTGGGTCCTGCAGGTCCTGCCGCTGCTGTTCTTCGCGGCCGGGGCGTCGGCGGCGTACCAGCTCTGGCGCCCGGGCACGGCGAGCAGGCCCGACGGCGCCGCTCGCCTCCCGGTGGCAGGTCGCCAGGGCGCCGCGCAGGGCCTCGTCGCGGCCGGCTGGGACGTCGTGCGGCGCAGGATGCCGCGCATCTGGAAGCCGGTGGCGGCCTTCGTCGGGGCGTGGGCCGTGGCCGCCGTCGTGCTGGTCGCCGTGGGCGTGCCGCAGACGGCCGTGCTGCAGGTCGCCCGGATCGCGCCGCAGCTCCTGTGGTTCCTCGGGGTGTACCTGCTGCTGCTCGCGGTCACCCCGGCCCTGCTGCGGGCCTACCGGGCGTGGGGCCGGCGCATGGTCGTGGTCGTCGTCGCCGCGCCGTTCGTCGTGGACGTGCTGCGCTTCGCGGCGGGAGTCGAGCACGTGGCGGTCGCGAACGTCCTGCTCGGCTGGGCCGTGCCCTACGTCCTGGGGATCGTCTACGTCGACCTCGTCCGGCGTGGCTCGCTGCCCTCCCGGCGCACGCTCGCCCTCGTGGCCACCGGTGCGCTCGCCGCGATGGTTGGCCTCGTCGTCGTCGGCCCCTACCCGCCGAGCCTCATCGGGATGCCGGGCGACGCGATCTCCAACCTCGGGCCGCCCACGGCCCTCGCCGTGACCCATGCGGTGCTCCAGGTGAGCGTGGCGCTCGCGGTGCGCGACGTCGTCGTGCGCTGGGCGCAGGGGCGCGGAGCGGCCCTCGTGGGGTGGGTCGCGGGGCGGTCCATGACGCTGTACCTGTGGCACCTGACCGCGATGTTCGTGGTGCTCGGGGTGGTCCTGCTGGGGCTCGGCACCCCTCTGCCCGCGTCGTGGAGCGCCGACTGGTGGGCGAGCCGACCCCTGTGGTTCGGTGCGGCCGCGCTCGTGCTCGGTGCGCTCGTGCGGGCGTTCGGTCGCTTCGAGGCGGGGGCTCCGCGCCGCACGGTGGCGCGGGGCGTGCCCGTCAGCTCCGGGGGTCGGGCACCGAGTACGGCAGACGGTGCAGCATCTCGCCCTGCTCCTGCGCGAGCACGCGTCCCCGCTGGGCGCTGACCCAGTCCCGGCTGCGTCGCTCGGCGAGGACCGCGCACAGGAAGTCCTCGGGCGGCGTCCCGGGCGGCGGACCGGGGGCCACGTACTGCTCGATCCGGCCCGCGAGGTCCTGACCGATCCGGACACGCGAGGCCGGGTTGAGCCCGGCGGCGCGCCCGAGGAACTGGCGGACCGCGAGGGCCAGGCCGTCCGGGAGCCTGCGCATGTCGGCGTGCGCGGCCCACCCCGCCAGGTGGGGCGGCATCGCGATCGCCGCGTACGTCGGCTTCCCGCCGCGCACCCGGATCGCGTACGTCCCGGCGAGCATGTCCCCGACCCGCTTGCCCTTGTCGTTCGACAGCGACGCGACGATCGCGACCGAGCCGAACGTCATCCACAGCTCGCCCACCCCCACGAGCGCACGGATGAAGGCGTGCCGGAAGCGGACGGGGCCGCCGTCGTCGCGCACGACCCGGATGCCCGTCGCGAGCTTGCCGAGCGACCGGCCCCGCGAGAGGGTCTCGACAGTCGTCGGGATGCCGACCATGACCAGGACCAGGAGGACGATCCACACCGCGGGCGCGAAGTCGATGCTGACGGCGTTGAGCGCCGCGCCCGCCACCGCGACGAGCACCAGCACGAGGAAGGTCCCGAGCGCGACCAGGTCGATCACGGCCCCCAGGGCGCGTGTCACGAAGGACGCCGGCCGGGCGTCGAGGACCACGCCCTCGCCGGTCAGGATGCCGTCTCGCACGCGTGCTCCTCCAGGGTCGTCGACACAGGTCGAGGGGTCGTCGCCGCTCCCGGACGGTGGCCGGTGACGACGAGGGGGTCCGGCCCACTGTAGGGCAAGGTGTGGCAGGGTAGCCGCGTGGACCTCGATGCCTTCAGCGCCGTGCACAGCGACGAGTGGTCGCGGCTCGCCGAGCTGACCAGGAAGCGCTCGCTCGACGGTGCCGAGGCGGACGAGCTCGTCCGCCTCTACCAGTCGGTCGCGACGCACCTGTCGACGATCCGCTCGTCAGCCCCCGACCCCGTGCTCATCACGCGGCTCTCCGACCTCCTCGGGCGCGCGCGGGGACGTCTCGCGGGGGCGCACGAGCCTGCCTGGCGCGACGTGACACGCTTCGCCACCGTCTCGGTGCCGGCCGCGCTGTACCGGATCCGGTGGTGGACCGTGACGGTCATGGTGCTGTTCCTCCTCGTCGCCGTCGTCGCGGGCTGGTGGGTCGCGACGACTCCCGACGCGCTCGCGTCGATGGGCACGCCCAGCGAGCGCGAGGCCTACGTCAACGAGGCCTTCGCGAGCTACTACGACCCGGGCGCGGACTTCGCGACGGTGGTCTGGACGAACAACGCCTGGATCGCCGCGCAGTGCATCGCCCTGGGGATCTCGGGCGTCTTCCCGGCGTACGTCCTGTTCGCCAACGCCGTGGGCGTCGGGTCCACGGGCGGCATGATGGCGTACTACGGCGAGCTCGACACGTTCCTCACGCTCATCGCCCCGCACGGCCTGCTCGAGCTCACCGCGATCTTCGTCGCAGGGGCCGCGGGGCTGCGCCTGTTCTGGACCATGGTCGACCCGGGGCCGCGGACTCGTCTCCGGGCCCTGGCGGAGGAAGGGCGCGCGCTCTTCACGGTCGCGGTCGGGCTCGTGGTCGTCCTGGGTGTCTCGGGCCTCATCGAGGGGTTCGTCACCGGGTCGGGGATGGCGTGGTGGCTCAAGATCGTCATCGGCGCGATCGCGCTCGCGGCCTTCTGGGCCTACACGATCGTGCTCGGCCGGCGGGCCGTGCGCGCGGGGGAGACGGGCGACCTCTCGGCCGACCACGCGGGGGACGTCGCGCCGGTCGCGGGCTGAGCGGTCCCGGCCCGGTGCGGGCCGCACCACCGGACCGCGTCGTCCGCCCCCGCTACGAGGCCGTGACGGTGACGACGTGCTCCGACGCCTCGGGTGCGACGAACCGCAGCAGGTCGGTGCCGCGCGCGTCGAGGGCGGCTCGCTGGGCGCGCGTGAACGTGCGGCCGAGCGGGGAGACGTCGAGGTGCGCGACGGCGTCGGGCGTCGTGGTCGCCCGCGCCCCGCGGCGCACCTTCCACGTCGCCGCCACGTAGCCGTCCACGAGGACCGTCCCGGGCACCTGCCCGTTGACGGTCGTGATCGCCTTGCGCCGCACGTCGTCGACGACGCGCGTGCGGTCCGCATGGCCCAGCACCAGGTTGTCGAACTCCGCCACGAGCACCAGGGGAGCGGGGGCGTCCGCGCCGGGGCGCGGGGCGTCGGGCAGGTCGAGGTACTCCTTGCCGTCGGGGCCGGTGAAGGTCACGAGCTCGGGCCGCAGCTGCCCGACGGCGTCGCGCAGGCCCGTCAGCCCGGACCACCGCTGGGCGTCCATGACCGTGGCGGGGCCGAACGCCGCGAGGTAGCGGCGGACGAGGCGCACGAGCGCCGCGGAACGCTCGTCGGGGTCGAGGAGCGCGCGGCTCGGCCGTCCGAACCAGGCGTCGGCCGTGGTCCAGGTCGTCGTCGTGCCGGGGCCGTTGGCGCCCCACAGCCCGCGGGGCGTGACCTGGACGAGGGGGAGGAAGCAGCGGGCCGTGTAGGCCAGGTGCTGGGGACGGACGTCGGGCCAGCGCTCGCCGAGCAGACGCCCCAGGTCGCCCGAGGTCAGGGGGGACTCGGTCAGGAGGTCGCGCGCTGCGGCGGCGACGTCGTCGAGGTTCGTCCCCGTCAGCGCCTTGGCGTGCGTGCTGCCCGTCCGCACCCCCGCCTCGAGCAGGGGGCGCAGTACCCCGGGCAGCTCGAGGGCGTCGTCGGCCGTGACGAGGTGGACCGTGCCGCGCATGGCCGCGATGCGGGTGACCGAGCGGTCGAGGAAGCGCTGCGAGAGGTCGTCGGTCCGGAAACCGTCGAGGCGCGACCACAGCCCCGGGTAGGGGCTCGTCGGTGCCTGCGACTGGAGGCCCACGAGGTGGTCGACCTCCGCGACGGGCGTCGAGGAGGCGGGGGAGAGCAGGTGCTGGCGGGCCAGCAGCGCCCGGTTGAGGGCGTCGAGGGTGAGGCTGGGCCCGTGGCGGCCGACGGCGGTCATGGAGTCATCCTGCCGCGAGGAGGGCGACCGTGCCGGGGCTCGACGCCGACGGTGCGGTCGGTCGACGCCGACCGTGGGGTGGGCTCTGGGCAGCGGCCGGGGCACGGGCGACAGGGTTGACCCAGTCTTGACGTTCTGATTCGGTAGGTCGGATGAGAAGCAAAGTTCTGCTTGACCCGTCGCGCGCGCCCCTCGGGCGCCGTGGAGCGTTCTGCGGTGCGGCGGTGGCCGTGGTCCTGGCCGGTGCCCTCGCTGGGTGCAGCCCGACCCCGGGCTGCGCACCGTCACAGGTGTTCGCGACCGCACCGGGGCCGCACGACGCCGTCGGCGCAGGCTCCACGGACGTGACCGTCGACGAGCTCGGTCAGACCCGGCTCCTGCACGCGCAGGACGACCTCTCCGTCTACCTGGCCGAGTGGCCCTCGCAGGACGCGGACGTGTGCGTGTGGGTCGAGCGCGACGGTGACTTCGTCGGCAGCGGGTGCGCCGGCGGGTGGGTGCAGGCGAGCTTCCTGGACGCAGGGGTGAGCGTGCTCTACGACTCCCACGGGGACGTCGCCGAGCGCGCTCCGCGCGGCTGGGCGAGCGTCGGCGAATGCCTCGCGATCGGGCCCTAGCGAGCGAACCGCGAGGTCCCTGGTCGGTTCCCTTCCGGCACCCGTCAGAGTGCCGGAAGGGAACCTGTCAGAAGATGAGGAATCCCAGCGCCGGGATGACGAAGGTCGCGGACAGCGCGAAGATCACGATGATCGCGACCCGTCGGTTGCGGGCTTCACGGTCGCGCGGGGTGGCCGGTCGGGTCACGGTGCTGCTCCTCGGGAGTCGGGGTCTCTGCCACCAGCCTAGGCCGTGGGGTGGAGGCATCTCGCCGGGACCGTGTGACGGTGGGGTGAGAACGGACGAGCCGTCAGGCCGAGAGGACCCGGAGGGCGCGCTCGTCCTGACGGCGTCGTCAGAGGCGTCCCGCGGCCTTGAGCGCGAGGTAGGTGTCGGCGAGCCGCGGGGCGAGCTCCTCGGGCAGCCCTTCGACGACCTCGACCCCCTTGCGGGACAGCACGGTACGCACCGCGGTGCGTTCGAGCTCGACACGCGCGGCGGCCGCGGCGTCGTAGACCTCGGCGCTCGAGTCGCGTGCGTCGCGCAGGGCCGCCACCTCGGGGTCCGCCACCGAGGCGACGACCACCTGGTGCTTGGCCGTGAGCTGACCGACGACGGGCAGCAGGCCCGTCTCGACCGCGGCCGGGTCGAGGGTCGTGAGCAGCACGACGAGCGCGCGCTGCGAGAGCCGCTGGTGCACCGAGCCGACGAGCCCCGGCCAGTCGGTCTCGAGCAGCACGGGCTGGACGGGGGCGAGCGCGTCCGCCAGGGCGGGCATGAGCCGAGGACCGGCCGCGCCCGCGACACGTGCCCGCACGCCGCGGTCGTACGCGAACAGCTCGACCCGGTCGCCCGCGCGCCCTGCGAGGGCCGAGAGCAGCAGCGCCGCCTCGATGCTCGCGTCGAGGCGTGGCTCGTCGCCGATGCGCGCGGCGGACGTCCGGGAGGTGTCGAGGACGATCAGGACGCGGCGGTCGCGTTCGGGACGCCATGTCCGCACGACCATGTCCGCGCGGCGGGCCGAGGCCCGCCAGTCGATCGAGCGGACGTCGTCACCGATCACGTACTCCCGCAACGAGTCGAACTCGGTCCCCTCGCCGCGCACCTGGACGGCCGAGCGGCCGTCCATCTCGCGAAGCCGCGCGAGCCGGCTCGGCAGGTGACGGCGAGAGGCGAACTCGGGCAGCACGCGCAGCCGCCCCGGTACATCGAGCGAGACCTGGCGGGCCGCGAGGCCGAGCGGTCCCGAGGAGCGGATCGTGACGGCCCCCGCCGCACGGTCACCGCGCCGGGTCGGGACGAGCACGGTCGCCAGGCGCGCCGACTCCCCGGGGGGCAGGTCGACGGGGTGCCGGTTGTCGCGCGCGCCGGCGGAAGGGGCCCAGGCGTCGCGCACCACGGCCCGCAACCGCCGCCCGGTCATGTTCGTCACGACGAGCTGCGACGTCGCCCGCCCCGTGAGGCGCACCGAGCCCGGCACGCGCCGTTCGACGGCGACCTGGCGCGGGGAGGCCGCGAGGGTCACGTCGAGGGCGCACAGGGCCACCACGACGAGCGCCCAGAGCAGCACCGTGCCGTACGAGGGCACCACGAGGACCGCCACCACGCCGAGGGCCGCCAGCGCGACGGCGCGCCACGTCAGAGCCATGTCATCCCTTCAGGCACGCGGCGCTCAGCGCGGGACCGGCACGGAGGCCAGCACCGTGTCGAGCACGCTCTCGGCGGTCACACCCTCGAGCTCGGCCTCGGGCCGGAGCTGGACGCGGTGGCGAAGCGTCGGGTGGGCCAAGGCCTTGACGTCGTCGGGCGTGACGTACCCGCGACCGGACAGCCAGGCCCACGCACGAGACGTCGCGAGCAGGGCCGTGGCGCCTCGCGGCGAGACGCCGAGCGACAGCGACGGCGAGTGGCGCGTGGCGCGGCACAGGTCGACGGCGTAGCCGAGGACCTCGCGCGACACCTGCACCCGGGCCACCTCGGCGCGTGCACGGTCCAGGACGTCGCGGCCCGCGACGGGTCGCACGCCCGCCGCGGCCAGGTCGCGCGGGTTAAAACCGGCGGCGTGCCGTGCGAGGACCTCGATCTCCTGGTCACGCTCGGGCAGCGGCAGGACGAGCTTGAGCAGGAAGCGGTCGAGCTGGGCCTCGGGGAGGGGGTAGGTCCCCTCGTACTCGACGGGGTTCTGCGTCGCGATGACGAGGAACGGGTCCGGCAGCGGGCGGGGCGTGCCGTCGACCGAGACCTGGCGCTCCTCCATGGCCTCGAGCAGCGAGGCCTGGGTCTTGGGGGGCGTGCGGTTGATCTCGTCGGCGAGCAGCAGGTTCGTGAAGACGGGGCCCTCGCGGAAGCTGAACTCGGCCGTGCGCGCGTCGTACACGAGCGAGCCCGTGACGTCGCCCGGCATGAGGTCGGGCGTGAACTGGACGCGCTTGGTGTCCAGGTCGAGCGACGCCGCGAGCGTGCGCACGAGCAGCGTCTTGGCCACCCCGGGCACGCCCTCGAGGAGCACGTGGCCCTTGCAGAGCATCGCGATGAGCAGGCTCGTGACCGCGGCGTCCTGGCCGACCACGGCCTTGCCGACCTCGGTCCGCACCGCGGCCAGGGCCGCGCGCAGCTCGTGCGAGGGGCCCGACGGCGCAGCCTGGGCGGGTGCGTCGTCGACGGCGTGCGGGGCGGGGGCAGCGGGCGCCGGAGGGACGGGGGCGCCGTACGCGGGCGGCTGCGCCGGGGGCTCGGCCTGGCCCTGGGGGTGGGTGGGCGCAGGCTGTGCGGGCTGCGGTGGCTGGGCCTGCGGTGGCGCGTAGCGGTCCGCGGGCTGCTGATAGGGGTTCGACCCCTCGGGGTGGTGCGTCACGGGTGGAAGACCTCGCTCTCCAACTGGTCAAGGTGACGTGCGAGCTCGAGCAGCGCTGCGTCGTCGGCGGGTGGTGGGCCGTACAGGAGGTGCGCGACCTGCTCGGCCGGGCGGTGCGTGGCGCGGACGACCGCGTCGATCAGCGCGGGGGCGGCTGCGGACCGGGGCAGGCCCAGGCGTGAGGCCATGCGATCGGCGCTGTGAGCCCGCAGACCTGCTGCGGCGTGGCCGCGTGAGCGGGACCGGCGGTACAGGCGCCCGCGGCCACGTGTCGTCTCCGACGCGCGGACGACGACCGGGAGGTCCTCGGTCACGAGCGGACCGAGGCGGCGCCCGCGCCAGAGCGCCGCGAACAGGGCGACCACGAGGAGCTGGACGAGGACGATCGGCACCCACGGTGGCAGCGTGGCCGCCCCCGCGACGGAGGTGTCCGTGGACGAGGTGTCCAGGAGGTCGGGGACGAACCAGGTCAGGGTCTCGTGCCGGCCGAGCGAGCGCAGCGCGAGGGCCGCGTTGCCGTCCTGGTCGATCCGGGAGTTGGTGATCAGCCCCGCGTCGTCGAGCGCGACGACGCGGCGATCGCCCTCGTGGACCAGGTAGGCGCCGGTGTCGGGCGGGCTGTCGTCGCCGGGGAAGCAGACGACCGACCCGGGGCCGGTCGAGGTGAAGCCGAAGCCCGTGCTGCGGATCTCCTCGGCGGCGGTCGCGTCGGGGTCGGTGCACTGCGGGCTCCGTAGGGCGTCGGGCGACGTCCAGTCGTCGCCCAGGGTCGCGGCCCCGTCGGTCGCGCCCTCGAGCAGGTCGTACCCCGGCTCGAGGAGCACCAGGTCGGCCTCGGTCGCCAGGATCGCGTCGACCTGCTCGGGCAGGAGGTTGAGGTCGGAGGTCACGAGGAGCGTCGTCCCGGCGTCGGCACGGGAGACCGCGTCCGCGGTCGTGGTCACGTGCTCGACGTCGACGCCCTGGTCGCCCAGCACCTGGGCAAGGGCCCGGGCGCCGTTCGGCCCGGCGTTGTCCGGGGCGAACGGGGTGCTCGAGACGGCGGGTCGCGACAGTGCGGCGAGCCCCGCGACGATCGCGATCAGGAGCAGCACGGCGAGCGGCCAGCGCGCGGCCCGCCACCGGCGTGCGGCTCGGGAGCCGGTCGTGGTGCCGTCGCCCATCACGCGCACAGGGACGTAGGCCGTGGTGACGGCCGCAGCCGACGTGTCGGGCGCCGAGACCGGGGGAGGCGGTGAATCGAGACCAGTCGTCACCAGGAGCCTCCGGAGGGGGTGGGCGCCGGCGCGGGGGAGTCGGGCTCCAGGCCGCCGAGCAGGTGGGCGGGCGGCGTCGGCGCCGTGGCGAGGGTCGCGGCGTCGAGCTCCCGCAGCGCCTGGTCGGCGGCAGGGCCGACCGACACCTTGCCGTACCGGACGTCGTCGAACAGGCGTGCGCCGGCCGTGAGCCGGTCGGCGAGCGCCGGGAGGCGCAGGGCGGCGTCGTCCGCGGCCTCGTGGGCCGTGCGACCGGGGCGCGGGTCCAGGATCACGCGCTCCTCGAGCGAGCGCACGACGGCGCGGTAGCGCTCCACGACGGCGGTCGGCCAGTCGCCCGCCGAGGCGGCGGCGTCGGCCGCGGCCCGGAGGTCCTTGGCCGAGCGCTCGTCGTCGTCGAACACCGCGACCGACGAACGGGCCTTGCGGGACAGGCGGACCGGGCCCGTGACCACGTAGGCGACCACCGCCACGACGAGGACGAGCCCGACGATCACGAGCGAGGCCACGACGGGGTTCACGTCGAGGACACGGACGTCGGTGAACAGGCCGGTCAGCCAGTCGACGAAGCGCGACAGGAGCGATGGCTGGTCCACGTACACGGGGTCGAGGAGCTCCTCCTTCAGCCACTGCCGCGCGGTGTCGGCGTCGGGGACGACCGGGACGTCCCACCGGGCACCCTGCGCAAGGCCGAGGTGCGCCGGGGCTGCCGCCTGCCAGGCGGCGAGCGACGCAGGGAGCGCGCCGGTCACGCCGGTCCGTGGCCCGTGTGCTCTTCGGCCGCGGCCGTGAGCTCGACGTCCAGCCCCTCGCGGCGCATGCGGACGTCGATGTAGAGCAGCGAGACGACGCCCGCGAGGAACACCGCGCTGATGACCCCCGTGACGATCGACCCCACGGCCACGATCGCGTACATCGCGAACATGCTCATGAGCGAGACCATGCCGCCGATGATCCCGAACGGCTGCGAGACGAGCCAGGTGATGGTGCCGACCGCGACGGAGGCCAGGAGGTAGATCCCGAGCAGCCGCCAGAACGAGCCGCGAGAGACGGTCCAGCCGCGCTTCACGCCGCTCGCGAAGCCCTGGCCCTCGAGGACCATGGCCGGCGGGACGAGGAGCGTGCGGACGAGGAACCAGCAGCCGAACACGGCAAGACCCAGCAGCCCGAGGAGCGCGACGGCGATGCCGAGGCCGACGTCCGCCGTGAACGCGAGGACCGTGAGGAGCAGGTAGACGAACCAGACGGCCCCGAGGGCGACCGACCAGAGGATCGAGAAGCCCAGCAGGGGGCAGATCTTCGACTTCGCCTGGGCCCAGACCTCGCTCGCGCTCGCCTTGCGACCGATCACGGACTGGCCCACCGAGGTGATGAGCAGGCCGTTGACGACGGGCATCGCGAGGGCGAGCACGACCGACGACACCATCGAGGCGCCGAGGAGGGGGAACATCTCCGTGAGGCCCGTGGCGTCGGCGCCCATCTCGACGCTCAGCTCGGCCTCGATCTGGGCGAGCTGGGGCGAGAAGATCCCGCTGATCAGCACGCCCAGCCCGAGGCCGAGGACCGTCGCGATCGCGATCACGGTCGCGCTCATCCCGAGCATCACCTTGGGGTTGGCGCGGATCGCACCGAACGCGCCGTCGAAGATCTCGCCGAGGCTCAGCGGGCGCAGCGGGATGATGCCGGGCTTGTTCGCGGGCGGGGCGTAGGGCTTGCCCGCGAAGGACGGCGGACCGTAGCCGGGCTGCGGGGGTCCGCCGTACTGCGGTGCGCCGTACTGGCCGGGCTGGCCGTACTGCGGCGCACCGTACTGGCCGGGCTCGCCCGAGGGCTGGCCGTACTGGCCCTGCTGCCCGTACTGCGGCTGCCCCCACGCGTTCGACGTGGGCTGGGCCGGCGCAGGCTGGCCGGGCTGTGCCGGGGGGCCGTACCGACCGGGCTGCGCGGGCGGCCCGCCGACGGGCGGTGTCGGGGCCGCCGGTGGCTGCGGGGCGCGCTGGCCGTACCGCGGGGTGTCGTCCGGTGCTGGCGTGCCGGCGTCGTCGGGCGTCGTCATCTGCTCTGCTGTCCCCGCTCGGTTCTGTCGGGCCCCGAGGGCTCGTCCTGATGAGGCCGTGCACGACGCCACGACGGCGTCCGGCCCGGTAGCGGACCACCCTAGTACGGGGGACCGGCCGACGCGGCGGCCAGGCCGTTCGGGTGAACACCGGCCGCCCCACGGTGGGTCGGACCGACGAGCCCGCGGTCGATGGCAAAATGGGGCCATGAAGGTACGTGTGCTTGTGGTCGACGACGACACCGCTCTCGCCGAGATGATCGGCATCGTGCTGCGGTCCGAGGGGTTCGACCCGGTGTTCTGCGCGGACGGGGACCTCGCTCTGGCCGCGTTCCGCAGCACCCAGCCGGACCTCGTCCTGCTGGACCTCATGCTGCCCGGCAAGGACGGCACCGAGGTGTGCCGTCTGATCCGTGCGGAGTCGGGGGTGCCCATCATCATGCTCACGGCCAAGAGCGACACGGTCGACGTCGTGCTCGGCCTGGAGTCCGGCGCGGACGACTACATCTCCAAGCCGTTCAAGCCCAAGGAGCTCGTCGCGCGGATCCGGGCACGCCTGCGCCGCTCGGACGAGCCCGCCCCCGAGCACCTCGCGATCGGCGACGTCGAGATCGACGTGACCGGGCACCGGGTCACGCGCGACGGCCGCCCCATCGCGCTCACGCCCCTCGAGTTCGACCTCCTGGTCGCGCTCGCCCGCAAGCCCTGGCAGGTCTTCACGCGCGAGGTCCTCCTCGAGAAGGTCTGGGGCTACCGTCACGCGGCGGACACGCGCCTGGTCAACGTCCACGTGCAGCGCCTGCGGTCGAAGGTCGAGCACGACCCGGAGAACCCGGAGATCGTCCTGACCGTGCGCGGCGTCGGGTACAAGGCGGGCGCGGCGCGCGGGTGAGCGCTCCGTCGCTGCGCGTGCGGGTGGGGCGGTCGTTCCGTCGCGCCCGACGGCGCGTGCGGGCCACGGTCGGTCGGCTCACCTGGCGGGCCCGGTCGTCGATGCAGCTCCGCGTGGTCGGGACCGCGCTCGTCGTCGGGGTGATCACGGTCGCGGCCCTCGGCGCGTACCTGTCGAGCACGATGCGCGACGGCCTGTTCGACCAGCGTCTCGAGCAGATCAACGTCGAGAGCGCCAACTCGATCCAGCAGGCCCAGAGCCTGTTCACGGCCTCGGTGTCCAAGACCAAGGACTCCGAGATCCAGACGCTGCTGCTCGACGTGCACAACACGCTGCGCACGAGCGGCAGCCCCGACCGCAAGATCTTCCTCATGCGGCCCGAGGGGGCGCCGTCGCGCCTCAACGACGTGAGCACCGACAACCAGCTCGCGAGCCTGGTCTCGGACGAGCTCCGGGCCGCGGTCATGGAGAGCGACGGCCGCGAGCTCCAGTCGGTCGCGATCCCGCGCGACCCGTCCGACCCGCACTCGCCCGTGGACCCCGGGGTCCTCGTGGGGTCGAAGGTCCAGGTGCCGACCGTCGGTGTCTACGAGCTCTACTTCCTGTACACGCTCGCGCCCGAGCAGGAGACCCTCTCGTTCCTGCAGGGGACCCTGGTCGTCGGTGCGGTGTTCGTCGTGGGCATCCTGGGCCTCATCACCTGGGTCGTGACCCGTCAGGCGGTCCAGCCGGTCCGCAACGCCGCGGGGGTCGCGGAGCGGCTCGCCGACGGGCACCTGAACGAACGTCTCCCCGTCAAGGGCCACGACGAGCTCGCGACGCTCGCCCGGTCGTTCAACGAGATGGCGGAGAGCCTGCAGCTCCAGATCGGCCGGATGGAGGAGCTGTCCCTGCTGCAGCGGCGCTTCGTGTCGGACGTGTCGCACGAGCTGCGCACACCCCTCACGACGATCCGGATGGCGGGCGAGGTCCTGCACGCCTCGCGCGACGACTTCGACCCGGCGTCCAAGCGGTCGGCCGAGCTCCTGCAGACCCAGCTCGACCGGTTCGAGGACCTCCTGGCCGACCTGCTGGAGATCAGCCGGTTCGACGCTGGGGCCGCGCAGCTCGACGCCGAGCGCCGCGACGTGCGGGACGTGGTCAACGCGGCCGTCGAGCTCGCCGCGCCGCTCGCGGAACGCAAGGGCGTGTGGATGTCGGTGCACCTCCCGGACGAGGCCGTGACCGCGGACGTGGACCCTCGTCGGGTCGAGCGGATCGTGCGCAACCTCGTGGTCAACGCGATCGAGCACGCCGAGGAGAAGCCGGTCGAGATCACGGTGGCCCACGACCGGTACGCGGTCGCGGTGGTGGTCCGGGACCACGGCGTCGGGATGACCCAGGACGAGGCGCTGCACGTGTTCGACCGCTTCTGGCGGGCCGACCCGGCGCGCGCCCGCACGACCGGGGGGACGGGGCTCGGCCTCGCGATCTCGCTCGAGGACGCGCACCTGCACGGCGGGTGGCTCGAGGTCTGGGGGCGCCCCGGCCAGGGAGCCGCCTTCCGGCTCACGCTCCCGCTGCGCGCCGGGATCCGGCTCGAGGCGTCGCCGCTTCCCCTGGTGCCGCAGGAGCCGACCCACGGACGCGGTCTGCGCCCGCCGACGGGACAGATCGAGCGTGTCGAGGACCCCACGGAGGGGACCACGAGTCCCTCGGCGCTGCCCGTCCTTCCCGACGAGAACCTCACGTTCGTCCGTCAGGGCGTCGTCACCGAACGACCCGGCACGTCCGTCGACGAGGAGCAGGCACGATGACCGACCGACGACCCGGCAGGCCGGCGAGCGCCCTCGGAGCAGGGCTCGTCGCGGCGGCGCTCGCGCTGTCCGGCTGCGCGTCGATCCCCACCTCGGGTCCGGTGATCCGCGGCAGCGACGTGGTGCAGGGGTTCAACGCACCGGGGCTGCGCGCGCGGGGACCGGTCGCGGGGGACGACCCGGTGCGGATCGTGTCGGGCTTCCTGACAGCGCAGGCGGCCGGCCCCGCCGGTGACTTCGACGTCGCCCAGGAGTTCCTCACGGACGCCGAGGCCTGGAGCTGGGACTCCCAGGTCCTGGTCTTCGACGGCGACCTCGACCTGACGATGGACGAGGAGGCCGTGAAGACGGGGCAGGTGACGGTCACGGGCAGTGCGACGGTCGTCGGGGCCCTGGACAAGCGGGGCGTCTACACCGAGGACGTCCCCGGCGGGGAGGGAGCCGTCCCGGTGTCGTTCGGGCTGGTCCGCCAGGTCGACGGGCAGTGGCGGATCGAGACGGCCGAGGACGGGCTGCTGCTGTCCGAGAGCAGCTTCCAGGCAGCCTTCCGCCAGACCCGCCTGTACTTCCCGTCGGCCGATCGCGAGGTGCTCGTCCCCGACGACCGCTGGTTCCCCAACCGGGGGTGGCAGACGAGCGCCGTGACGGAGATCCTGATCGGGCCGGTCGAGTGGCTGAGGGGCGCGACGGCGCCCGTGGTCCCCGAGGGAACTCGTCTGAGCATCGACGCGGTGCCGAGCGAGGGCGGCGTCACCGAGGTCCGGCTGACGGACACGATCTCGCTCGCGCCACCCGAGGACCGCGCGCTCCTCAAGGCCCAGCTCGCGGCGACGCTCTTCGACGCGTTGCCGCTCACCGTCAACCTCTACCGCGGGGAGGACCTGCTGAGCACCCCCACGGGCGGGACGGTGCCGACGAAGGCGGTGACGGAGGGCAGCGAGGTCGTCGCGGCGGAGGGCGAGGTCAAGGCGCTCGACGGGGGCGCGGACGAGGCGACCTCCTTGTCCCCGGCGGTCTCGCTCGCCGGGACCACCGCCACCGCGCTGGCGCAGGGCAGCAACGCGCGCCCGCTCGTGGTCCGCGACGGCACGGACGGGCTCGTCCGGCTCGCGACCAAGAACCTGCCGCAGGTCCCGCTCCTGACGGGTGAGGACCTGCTCGCACCGAGCGTCGACCGGTTCGGCGGGGTGTGGTCGGGTCCCCGGGCGCAGTCGGGCGCGCTGCAGGTCGTCCGTGCGGACCTCGCGGAGGCGGGTGAACCCGTCACGGTCGCCGCGCCGTGGTTGGCGGGGCGCACCGTGCAGTCGATCCGCGTCGCGCACGACGGCGCCCGGATCGCGGTGGTCAGCTCGGACGGTGCAGGTGCCGGTGCCGGTGCCCGGGTGGACGTCGCCGGGATCGTCCGCGACGAGAAGGACGTCCCGACGGGGCTCTCGGAGCCGTTCCGGGTCGGTGCCCCCATCACCTCGGCCTCGCAGGTCGTCTGGGCCGACGAGACGACGCTCGCGGTCCTGGGCACCGACGACACGGAGGCCGCCCCGACGGTCCATCTCGTCCTGGTCGGTGGCGAGACCACGCGGCTCTCACCGGTGGCGGGTGCGACGGCGATCAGCGCGGGCGACGGCGACCGGACGGTCCAGGTCCTCACCCAGGACGGGACGCTGTTCGGGCGCAGCAGGTCGGGCGCCGTCTGGGAGAAGAGGATCGAGAACGTCGCGCTGCCGGCGTTCCCGGGCTGAGGCCGGGGCGCCTGTGGCGAGGTGACCGGGAGTAGGCCGTTCACAGGCCCGTGCCCGGCGCACCTGTCCACAGGCGCGTGCCCGACGACGAGAACGTTGCCGAGCAGTCCTGCACGATCATGGCCGTGCACCACCGCCCCCAGCAGCCCGAGCCCGCCCGCCTCCCCGGCCCCCTCGCCGCCCTGAACAGGTGGGTGCGCACTCTCTCGCGACTGCTCCTCCCTGTCGAGTGCCCCGGCTGCGGTGCGCTGGACGTCCCGCTCTGCTCGGCGTGCGCCCAGGTCCTGGACCGCCCCCCGACCCGACGCGAGGCCGACGCTCCGCGGCTCGACCGGATGGACGGGACCCCACTGCTGCCGGTGTGGGTTCTCGCACCGTACGCCGGCCCGCTCCGGGGCATCGTGGTGTCGTGGAAGGACAAGGGGCGTCACGACCTCTCGACGGCAGTCGAGAGGGCCGCGTACCGCGCGGGGCGTGCCGTCGCACCCTGGGTGCGCGACGCCGTCGGGCCGGGGGAGAGTGCCCGGTCCGGCGCACCGGTGCGCGTCCTGGTCGTGCCTGCGCCGTCGTCCGCCGCGGCGCGCCGCGCACGCGGCTCCGAGCCCGTCCAGGGGCTCGCCAAGGCGCTCGCCCGCGGCCTCGCGGACGCCGGGGTCGACGCGGTCGCGGCGCCCGTCCTGGCGCAGCGGGGACGGCGGGGGCGGGACCAGGTCGGCCTGGGTTCGAGGAGCCGTGGCGCACGCCTCCGGGGCGTCCGCGTCGCCCGTCGAGCCGCGCGCAGAGGGCTCCCGCCGCCTGGTACCGCCTGCCTCCTGGTGGACGACGTGCTCACCACCGGGGCCACGCTCGCGGCGTGCGAGCGGGCGCTGGAGGACGCCGGAGCCCGGGTCCTCGGCGCGGTCGCGCTCGCTGCGACACCCCCTCCGCGGCGAGGTGACGCGCCACCTGAAGTTCATCTGCCGAAGATGCTGCCTTTACCAACCGGGAGGGTTAACCTAGGGACCAGTCGTCACGGGGAACGGTTGGTAGGGGACCCGTGCGGCCACAGAGCGATCGACCCGAGGCAAGGTCCTCGGGCAGGGAGGTGATAGGTACTCCGGATCCCCCTCGGGGGAGCCAGACCCAGGACCACACGGGACGCTCTGGAAGTACCGAGAGCGTCCGAGACCCTTTGCGGAGGCTCACATGGAGATCGTTGTCGTCGGCAGGCACACGGAAGTGGCTGACCGCTTCCGCCGACACGTGGAAGAAAAGCTCGCGAAGTTCGAGCAGCTCGCACCGACCGCCCAGCGGATCGACGTCGAGGTCACCCACGAGAACAACCCCCGACTGTCCGAGGTGCGCGAGAGGGTCGAGCTGACCGTCCGCGCCAAGGGACCCGTCGTGCGCGCCGAGGCGGCAGCAGACGACCGGTTCGGGGCGCTCGACCTGGCCATGAACAAGCTCCAGGAGAGGCTGCGACGCGTCAGCGACCGTCGCAAGAACCACCGCAACAACAACCCCGCCCCGCCCGTCGACGTCCGGCCGTTCATCCCGGAGGACAAGCACCCCGAGCCCGCGCCGGAGCACCCGGCAGCACCGGGGGACGCGGTCGAGACCCAGCTCGGCGACTCGCCCGTCGTCATCCGTCAGAAGCTCCACTCCGCAGAGCCCATGACGATCGACGACGCCCTCTACGAGATGGAGATGGTGGGCCACGACTTCTACCTCTTCGTCGACGTGGAGACGGCCCGCCCCTCGGTCGCCTACCGGCGCCGGGGATGGAGCTACGGGGTCATCGCGCTCGACACGTCCTGCGCGGGCGGCACCAAGGCCGCATCCGAGGCGGGCTGACCGCCGCCACCAGCTGACCCGACGGGGTGACGTCGCCGACCAGGCGGCGCCACCCCGTCGGTGCGTCCCGGACCGGCAGGGCGGGTGTCGGTGGCGCGCGGCAGGATGGGTCGGGTGAAGACCGAGTCGATGTCGCTCGCCCAGGCCCGCCGGGTCGCCCTCGCCGCGCAGGGCCTGCACGCCCCACGGCCCGACGTCGCCGCGCCCCGGCAGGTCACGCTGCGCCAGGTGCAGCGCACCGTGGACCGGCTCGGGCTCCTCCAGATCGACTCGGTCAACGTCCTGGCCCGGGCCCACCTCGTCCCGCTGTACTCGCGGCTCGGCCCGTACGACGTGTCGCTGCTCGACCGGGCGGCGGGACGCGCACCGCGCCGGCTCGTCGAGTACTGGGCGCACGTCGCGTCCTACGTCCCGCCCGAGACCTACCGGCTCCTGGAGTGGCGCCAACGCGCGTACCGCACCGAGGCCTGGGGGTCGATCAGCGGGGTCGAGGCCTCCCACTCGGCCGTCGTGGAGCACGTCCGGCGGATCGTGGCCGAGCGCGGGCCGGTCACGGCGAGCGAGGTCCACGAGATCCTCGAGGCCCAGGGCATGGGCGAGGCCCGCGGCACGGTCGAGTGGGGCTGGAACTGGTCCCTGGCCAAGCGGGCCCTCGAGCTCCTCTTCTTCACGGGCGAGATCACGGCGGCGCGTCGCAACGCCGCGTTCGAGCGCTGCTACGACCTGACCGAGCGGGTCCTGCCGCCCGCGGTGCTCGCCGCGCCGCCCGTGAGTGACGAGGACGCGATCCGCCGCCTGCTGGAGATCGGGGCGCGGGCGCACGGCGTCGGGACGTTGCGCTGCTTCCAGGACTACTTCCGGCTCAAGGGCCCCGCCCCGCGCCGCGCGCTGGCCGAGCTCGTCGAGGAGGGCGTGCTGCGCCCCGTCGAGGTCCGCGGCTGGGACGAGAGCACGTACCTGCACCGGGACGCCGCCCTCCCGCGTCGCGCCCAGGGGCGCGCGCTGCTCAGCCCCTTCGACCCCCTCGTGTTCGAGCGCACGCGCCTCGAACGGCTCTTCGGCACGTACTACCGCATCGAGATCTACGTGCCCGCGGCCAAGCGGGTCCACGGGTACTACGTGCTGCCGTTCCTCCAGGGCGACCGCATCACCGCGAAGGTCGACCTCAAGGCGGACCGTCGCGCCGGGCTGCTCCGGGTCCTGTCGGCGCACCGCGAGGAGCACGCCGACGCGGGCACCGCGCCGGAGCTCGCGGCCGAGCTCCGCCTCATGGCGACCTGGTTGGGGTTGGCGGACGTCGTCGTCGGGCAGGCGGGGGACCTGGCGCCCGCGCTCGCGGCCGAGGTCGGGCGGGTGGACGCCGGGGCTGCCGGGTAGCTCTCGCGCCCCGGACCGACCGTTTCGCCGGAGAGCGAAACCACAGGTACCGGACAGAAGCCCACCCACGTGCCGGACTCGCCTACGATGGTCTGTGGTGTGATCCAGCCGACTGCCGCCAGGTGGTCGCCTCGCATTCGCCCCGGACCGTCCGGCCCGGGGGCGCGATCGATACGGGAGTACTGCGTGCCTGCGATCCTCGAGAAGGTCCTGCGCTTCGGCGAGGGCCGGATCCTGAAGAAGTTGTCCGGCCTGGCAGAGCAGGTCAACAAGCTGGAGCCCAGCTTCGAGGACCTGACCGACGAGGAGCTGCGCGAGGAGACCGACCGCTTCAAGGAACGGCTCGAGAACGGCGCGACGCTCGACGAGATCCTTCCCGAGGCGTTCGCCGCGGTCCGTGAGGCCGCCCGCCGCACCCTCGGGCAGCGTGCCTACGACGTGCAGCTCATGGGCGGCGCGGCCCTGCACCTGGGGAACATCGCGGAGATGAAGACCGGTGAGGGCAAGACCCTCGTCGGCACCTTCCCCGCGTACCTCAACGCGCTCACGGGCAAGGGCGTGCACGTCGTCACGGTCAACGACTACCTGGCCAAGTACCAGAGCGACCTGATGGGCCGCGTCTTCCGCGCCCTCGGCCTCACGACCGGCTGCATCATCTCTGGCCAGACGCCCGCGGTGCGCCGCGAGCAGTACGCCGCGGACATCACGTACGGGACGAACAACGAGTTCGGCTTCGACTACCTGCGCGACAACATGGCCTGGAGCACCGACGACCTGGTGCAGCGCGGCCACAACTTCGCGATCGTCGACGAGGTCGACTCGATCCTCATCGACGAGGCGCGTACCCCGCTCATCATCTCGGGTCCCGCGTCGGGCGACGCGAACCGCTGGTACGGCGAGTTCGCCAAGGTGGTCCGCCGACTGAGCCCGGAGACCGACTACGAGGTCGACGAGAAGAAGCGCACCATCGGTGTGCTCGAGCCCGGCATCGCGAAGGTCGAGGACTACCTCGGCATCGAGAACCTGTACGAGTCGCTCAACACGCCGCTCATCGGGTTCCTCAACAACGCGATCAAGGCCAAGGAGCTCTTCAAGCGCGACAAGGACTACGTCGTGCTCAACGGCGAGGTCATGATCGTCGACGAGCACACGGGCCGTATCCTCGCGGGCCGCCGCTACAACGAGGGCATGCACCAGGCCATCGAGGCCAAGGAGGGCGTGCAGATCAAGGCGGAGAACCAGACGCTCGCCACGATCACGCTCCAGAACTACTTCCGCCTGTACGACAAGATCTCCGGGATGACCGGTACGGCCGACACCGAGGCCGCCGAGTTCCAGGGCACGTACAAGCTGGGCGTGGTGCCCATCCCCACGAACCGTAAGATGCAGCGCGTGGACCAGCCGGACCTCGTCTACAAGAACGAGGAGGGCAAGTTCGACGCCGTGGTCGCGGACATCGTCGAGCGCCACGCCGAGGGGCAGCCGGTCCTGGTCGGCACCACGAGCGTCGAGAAGTCCGAGCTCCTGTCCTCGAAGCTCAAGAAGCAGGGCGTCCCGCACGAGGTCCTCAACGCCAAGCAGCACGAGCGCGAGGCCGCGATCGTCGCGCAGGCGGGCCGCAAGGGCTCGGTCACGGTCGCGACCAACATGGCCGGCCGTGGTACCGACATCATGCTCGGTGGCAACGCCGAGTTCATGGCGGTCGCCGACCTCGCCGCGCGCGGGCTCGATGCCGCGGAGAACCCCGAGGAGTACGAGGCCGCGTGGCCCGAGGCCGTCGAGCGCGCCAAGGCCGCCGTGGCCGCCGAGCACGACGAGGTCACCGAGCTCGGCGGGCTCTACGTCCTGGGCACCGAGCGCCACGAGTCGCGTCGTATCGACAACCAGCTCCGTGGTCGTTCCGGCCGTCAGGGGGACCCGGGCGAGTCCCGCTTCTACCTGTCGATGCAGGACGACCTGATGCGCCTGTTCAACTCGGGTCTCGCCGAGTCCATGATGAACCGCGCGGGCTTCCCCGACGACGTGCCCCTCGAGTCGAAGATCGTCACGCGCGGCATCGCGAGCGCGCAGGGCCAGGTCGAGGCGCGCAACTTCGAGATCCGCAAGAACGTCCTCAAGTACGACGACGTCCTCTCTCGCCAGCGCACCGTCATCTACGACGAGCGTCGCCGCGTGCTCCAGGGCGAGGACATGCAGGAGCAGGTCCAGCACTTCATCACGGACGTCGTCACGGCCTACGTCGACGGCGCCACGTCCGAGGGCAACCCGGAGCACTGGGACCTCGAGGCGCTGTGGACGGCGCTGCGTGCGGTGTACCCGGTCTCGATCGAGGTCGACGAGGTGCTCGAGCAGGCCGGGGGAGCCACGCGTCTGACGCGTGAGCTGATCCTCGAGGAGATCCTGTCGGACGCCCGCGTGGCCTACCAGGACCGCGAGGCGTCGCTGGGCAGCTCGAACATGCGTCAGCTCGAGCGCCGCGTGGTGCTCTCGGTGCTGGACCGCAAGTGGCGTGAGCACCTCTACGAGATGGACTACCTCAAGGAGGGCATCGGCCTGCGCGCCATGGCGCAGCGCGACCCGCTGGTCGAGTACCAGCGCGAGGGCTTCCAGCTCTTCCAGGCCATGACCGAGGCCATCAAGGAGGAGTCGGTCGGCTTCCTCTTCAACCTCGAGGTCAAGGTGGCCGAGCCCGACGCGTCGCCGGTCAACCCGGTGTCGGCGGCGGCTGCCGCGCAGTCGGTGGCCGGTCAGGCCTTCGGCGGCACCGCCGGTGCGGCGGGGGCCGCTGCGGCGGCCGGGGCCGCGGCGAAGGCTGCGGCGGACGCCAGGGCGGCTGCCGAGGCTGCGCAGGCCCAGGCGGCGGCGCAGGCCGACGCGGTGCAGGACGAGCCTGTCGAGGACGAGCTCGTGGACGCGCCGGTCGCACCGGCGCCCAAGGCCGAGCCGACGCTCATCGCGAAGGGCCTCGACGGCCCGAGCGAGCAGGTGCCGCTGCAGTACTCGGCGCCGTCAGACGACGGTTCGGGTCAGGCCGTGGTCTCCGGCGACGGCTCGCGCCGTGCCCGCCGCGCCCTGCACGGCGAGGCCACCGCGGTCGAGGGTGACGGGCGCACGTTCCCCGGCACGCCCCGCAACGCCAAGTGCCCCTGCGGCTCGGGCAAGAAGTACAAGCTCTGCCACGGGCTGAACGAAGAGGAGTAGCCCTCTCCGAGAGGACACCGACGAGCGGCGGTCAGCCGATCTCGAGGACCACGACGCGCCACACGCCGCGTCGGGCCTCGAGTCGGAGGGCCGCCGCTCGCACCCTGTCCATGTCCTCCAGGACCACCGTGGCCTCGGCCGTGGTCTCGCCGAGGCGCACGAGCCGCGCCCTGCGGACGACGACCGGGCGTGCCGCCACGTCCGGCTCGGTGGACCCCTGCATCAGCAGCGCGCGTCGGCCCAGTGCGTCGAAGACGTCCGGGGCGAGCCACCGCTGGAGCTGCGCAACGGGCCGTTCACCGCGCAGTACCTCGACGGCAGCCCGGACGACCGAGCAGCAGATCGACGTCGGGTCCGGGAGCGCGAGCTCTGTCGTCGACGTGACGGGCCGGCCGTTGTCGGCAAGGTCCTCGGCGACGGGGAACTGCGGTGCACCCCCGAAGGTCAGGACCCGGGGCCCCCGCGGGACGGCTGGGGCGAGCGCGGCCGGCGAGGCGGCGAGGCGGGGGGCCGCACCGGAACGAATCGGGCGGGCGTGGTGGCGAACGGCGGTGATCGGCATGACGTCTCCTGGGGTCGGCAAGGGCCGGTGCGTCGAAGGACGACCGGTGGACGGAGTGCGAGGTCGGCGGTGCTGTGCAGAGGTCGCAGGGTCAGGGAGTTCGGGGTGCCCGGAGGACCTGACCCGGTCTGATGAGGTCGGGGTCCTCGCCGATGACCGCGGTGTTCGCCGCGTACCAGCGCTGCCACTCCGCGGCGACCTCCCCGTCGGTCGCCCCCTCGCCGAGTGCTCGCTCGGCAAGGGACCAGAGGGAGTCGCCGCGCAGGACGACGACCGAGACGGTCGAGGCGTCGTTCCCGTTGCCGGGCGGGGGAACGACGGTCCCGCCCTCTGACCGAGCCGCGCCCGACGACGCCACGGTGAGCGGGTTGTCGGGCTGCGGGGCCGGGACGACGCGCTGCGCCCCGCCCAGGAGCCCGCTGAGCGGGACGTGGCCGGGCCTCGACGCGCCGGTGCTCGAGACCCCGTCGGTCGAGGGTGGCGCGGGGCTACCAGCGCCGTGGTCACCGGGCACGTCGGTCGGCGGCGCGGGGTCCTCCGGCTGCCCCGTGCCCAGGTCCGGGGAGACCGGGCTGCCGGTGTCGACCGTCGGGGTGCCTGTGTCGGTACCCGTCTCGGCGGCGGGAGGCTCGCTGTCGTCGGGGACCAGGGGCACGTTCTGCGGGCTGTCCGCGACGGAGTCGGTAGGAACCCCCGTCGGTCCGGCCGCGGGGAGCGCCGCCTCCGGGGCGACGGTCTGCTCGGAAGACGTGCTCTGCCAGCCGAGATCGACGACCGCGGGTGCGGGGACGGGGGTTGCTGGGTCGACCTCGGCCGCCTGCGCACTCCCTGCGCCCAGGACGAGCCCTGCCCCGACCGACACGGCGACGCTCGTGCTGGCGAGCCGGCGGACGAGGGCGGGCGCGTGCCGACGGACGATCCGTTCGCCGGCCGACCATCGGAGTCCCGCGGCGCGCACCAGGGCGCACGCCACGGCGAGCAAGGAGCTGGTCGCGACCCAGGCGGCGAGCAGGCCTCCCGCTCCGACGAGCGGCAGCTCCAGATAGGTCTCGAAGCGAGGGGTGGGGAGATCGCCCGCGAGCGTCAGGACCCGCAGGGTGAGCAGGGCTGCGGCGGCGCCGGTCGCGGCGGCGAGGGCGAGGAGCGCAGCCAGCCGCGGGCCGTGTCGAGGGTCTCGCCGTGCGGTCGCGTGGTCGGGTCCGGAGTGCTGCGCCATTCTTCCCCCTGAAGATGGACGACGACGTCGGGTCCGTGCTCGGACCGATCATCGCGTTTGATGCAGTTTGATCGTGCTACATCAAACTAGACCACTCTCAAGTTGTCCAGAGGTAGTTCGCAGTTCGGACGCCTCTGGACGAAACCCCCGGGCCGACCGCTACGGTGTGGGCGTGCGCTGGGACCTGCTGTTCGCCGACCTCGAGGCACAGCTCGACGCCGCCGACGTCCAGGCCGACGCCCACGTGCTCGCGGACCTCACCCGTGCCGAGCAGGCCACGATCTCGCTCGCAGACCGCCTGCGGGGGAGCGTCGAGGGTCGGCCGGTCGTGGTCAGGCTCACCGACGGCTCCCGCCTGACCGGTCACGTCCGGGCGGTCGCCGCCGACTGGTTCATGCTCGCGGACGGGAATCGACGGCACGTCGTGCCTCTGCTCGCGACCGCGGTCTTCGACGGGCTCAGCGCGCACGGCGTCCCCGCGCCCTCCGGCACAGGCGCCGGCCGCGGGCTGCCGGCCCTGCTGAGGGCGCTCATGCGCGACCGCGCCGTCGTCCGCGTGCGGACGCTCGCCGGTGAGGTCGACGGACGCGTCGGACGGGTCGGCAGGGACCACCTGGACGTCACGGACACCGGGGGTGGCGCGAGGAGCAGCCGTGTCGTCCCGTTCGCGGCGCTGCTCTGCGTGAGCGAGTCGTAGGCGACGGACCAGGGGGCAGGCGCGGGTGCAGGGGGAGCAGGGGGTGCGTGGCGCGGCGATCGCGTCACGCCGACGGCGACCGCTCGGGAGCTCAGGACTCGAAGTCGCCCGCGTCGATCCGGGTGCGGGTCTGTGCGTACATGCGCTGGATGTAACCCTCGAGCTCGCTGGCCTCGACCCGCCACTGCCCTCGTCCGCCGACCTGGATCGCCGGGAGGTCACCGCTGCGGACCAGCGCGTAGGCCTGTGCCGCAGAGATGTTGAGCTCCTCCGTGACGTCCGCGAGGGTGAGGAAGCGCTGTGACATGGGAACAGTCTTTCACGGAGCCGACACGGGTCCGGGTTGTCCACAGGCGACCGCCCCTTCGGCTCGCGCGGGGCGCGTCGGTCGGCATGATGGCCCCCTGGCCCCCTGATGCTCGCCCCTCGGGGCGTCGCCCCGTCCCCACCCGCACGACATCTCCCGACGACGAAACGGACACTCATGACGAGCTCCCTCGACCCGCTGCCGACGCCCACGGTCGCCCGACTCCGACGGCCCGGTTGGCGGGACCCTCGGCTGCTCCTCGGGCTCGTGCTCGTCGCAGCCTCGGTCGCCCTCGGTTCGTGGGCCGTGTCGTCGGCCGGTCGGACCGTCGCCGTCTACGCCGCGGCTGGTCCGCTCACACCGGGCGAGCCCGTCGACGCGAGCAACCTCCGGGCCGTCGAGGTGCGCCTCGGGTCCGGGGACGGGAAGTACTTCCTCGCGGGGCGACCGCTGCCCGACGACCTGGTGGCGCTCCGTGTGGTGGGTGACGGGGAGCTCGTGGCCCGCTCCGCGGTGGGCGGGTCGGAGGAGCTCGCGGTCCGTGCCGTGGCGATCCCGGTCGCGGGGGCACTGTCCGACAGGGTCACCGACGGTGCCCTCGTGGACGTCTGGTTCGTCCCGACCTCCGGCGACGGGGCCACGGCGGCCGAGCGCAAGGCGGACGAGAAGGACGGGAGCGGGCCCTACACGCTCGCCTCCCAGGTCGTGGTCGCGCAGGTCGCCGAGTCCGGGGGGACGCTCGTGACCGGAGGACCGACCACGCTCCACGTGCTGGTTCCCACGGACGAGCTGCCCGGGGTCCTCGCGGCACTCGCGGCCGAGGGCGAGATCGCTGTCGTGCCCGTCGCGGGCGGCAGCGCATGACCGCCGACGCGACGCTGCCCGTCGCGTCGGTCCTGTGCGCGGTGCGGGGCAGCGGCGAGACCGCGGTCGTGACAGCACTGACGTCCCCCGGGTCCGGCGTCGCCGTGGCGCGCCGGTGTGCGGACCTCACCGAGCTTCTCGCCGCGGCCGGAGCCGGCGCAGGGACGGCCGCGATCATCTCGGCCGACCTGCCCGGGATCGACCGTGAGTCGATCGCGCGCCTGCACGAGTGCGGTGTGCGGGTCGTCGTGCTCGCGGGGCGGCAGGAGTGGCTCGGCGACCGGCTGCGTGCCATCGGTGTCGACGTGGTCCTCGACGAGGACACCCCGAGCGAGGTGCTCGTCGCGACGGTCCGCGACGAGGCCCACGGGCGGGGGCGGCACGGTGGACAGGGAGGACCGCCGTCGGGTGGCCTCCCCGCTGGGCCGGGCGGCGACGGTGCGCACGACCCGGCCCCGCGGGCCGGGAGGGTCGTCGCGGTCTGGGGACCGGCCGGCGCTCCCGGGCGGACGACGCTGGCGGTGCACCTCGCGGCCGAGCTTGCCGGTTCGGACGCCCCCCGGGAGCGGCGAGGTGGGCGACGTCGCCGCCGGGGCCAGGACACGCCGTCGGGCGCGGAGGGCGGGCACCTTGCCGAGGTGCTCCTCGTCGACGCCGACACCTACGCCGCCTCGGTGGCCCAGCACCTCGGCCTGCTCGACGAGTCACCGGGCCTCGCGGCAGCCGCTCGCAGCGCGGGGCAGGGAACCCTCGACCTCGCGGGGCTGGCGCGCCTGGCCCCGGTCGTCGCACCGCGACTGCGTGTCTTGACCGGGATCACGCGTGCCGCGCGCTGGCCAGAGCTCCCGGCGACGTCGCTCGACGTCGTCTGGGGGCTGTCGCGGGCGCTCGCCGACTGGACCGTGATCGACTGCGGGTTCGGGCTCGAGCAGGACGAGCTGCTGTCGTATGACACCCGCGCCCCGCAGCGCAACGGGGCGACGCTCAGCGCGCTCGCCGCCGCGGACGTCGTGCTGGTCGTCGGCGGGTCCGACGCCGTCGGCATCCAACGGCTCGTCCGGGGTCTGGGAGACCTTGCGGACAGCGGTACGACGGGCGGGGCGCTGCGGATCGTGGTCGCGAACCGGGTCCGGTCCTCGGCGGCCGGGCCCCGACCCGAGGCGGCGGTCCGCGACGCGCTCGGTCGGTACGGCGGTGTCACGGACCTGCACGTCCTCCCGGACGATCGGCAGACTCTCGACGCGGTGCTGCTCGCGGGCAGGACCCTCGCCGAGCACGCGCCGCAGAGCCCGGTCCGGCGGGCGGTCGCCGACCTCGCCGAGAGGGTGCGAGGGGCGGTCGGGCCTCCCGTGAGCACGTCCACGCAGGGTGGACCACGCGAACGCGTCCCGGAACCGGCACACTGATCCCATGCGCATCTACGTTCCCGCCACCGTCGACGAGCTCGACGCCGTCACCGTGACCGGCGACGAGGCCGTCTGGTCCCTCGCCCCGCGAGCGGCCCACGCCGTCACGTCCGCCCTCTCCCGCGAGCTGCCCGACGAGGACGAGGAGGGCCTGGAGTTCGCCGCGGCCCTCGAGGCCGCCGACGACTCGCTCGCGCTCATCGCCGGCCGCGTCGGTGCCCCGCGCCAGCGTCTCGTCGTCACGGTCGAGGTGCCCGACGAGATGGTCGCGCTGACCCAGCCCGGCGACGACGAGTCGACCGACGACCTCGCGCCCAGCGCGGTCGACGTCACGGCGTCCATCCCCGAGGTGCGCATCGTGTGCGTCCACGTCGACGAGCCCGAGGCCGCGGCGGACATCGCCGAGGTCTTCGCGGCCGCCGACGAGGACCGCGACGAGGACCTCGACGCCGCGCTCGACCGCGTGAGCGAGCGCGACCTGCTCTGGTACGACTGGTCGGAGCTCAAGAGCGTCCCCCGCGCCAAGTAGCCCGTCGCGCAGCGTCAAGGCGTCGAGAACGGACCTGAGGCCGCCGTCCACCGGATGACGACCTCAGGTCCGTTCTCGTCCGCCGGGCAGCCGGGCCGCCGGCACCGTCAGGACAACCGGCCGAGGATCTCGTCGTGCAGCAGGCCGTTCGTGGCGACGGCGTTGCCGCCCCACGGCCCGGGCGACCCGTCGAGGGACGTGAACGTCCCGCCGGCCTCGGTGACGATGGGGACCAGGGCCGCCATGTCGTAGAGCTCGAGCTCGGGCTCGGCGGCGGCGTCCACGGCCCCCTCGGCCACGAGCATGTAGGACCAGAAGTCGCCGTAGGCCCGCGTGCGCCAGGTCTCACGGGTCAGGTCGAGGAACGCGTCGAGCTTGCCGCGCTCCTCCCACCCGGACAGCGACGAGTAGGACAGCGAGGCGTCGTCCAGCTTGCCGACCTGCGAGACCCGCAGCCTGCTCGCGGCCGCAAGCGAGCGCCCGCTCCACGCGCCCGTGCCCTTGGCGGCCCACCAGCGGCGGCCCAGGGCAGGAGCGGACACGAGCCCGACGACGATCTCGTCGCCGTCGGCCAGCGCGATGAGCGTGGCCCACACCGGGACTCCGCGCACGAAGTTCTTGGTGCCGTCGATCGGGTCGATGATCCAGCGGCGGGCGCCGTGCCCGGTCTCGCCGAACTCCTCACCGACGATCGCGTCGCGTCCGCGGGCTCGCGAGAGGTGGCTGCGGATGATCTCCTCCGCGGCGCGGTCGGCGTCGCTGACCGGGGTGTTGTCCGGCTTGGACTCCACGGACAGGTCGAGGGCCTTGAAGCGGGACATGGTGTGCGAGTCGACCTGGTCGGCGATCACGTGAGCCAGGCGCAGGTCGTCGTCGTAGGTCGGCATGGCTCACACCGTACCGGTGCGCGCCGCCAGCAGACGTCGGAACGACTCGACACGCGCGGTACGCGCCGCCTTCTCGTCCTCGGGGGAGGCCTCGAGCCAGTCGTCGAGCGCGCAGTCGGGCGCGCCGTCGAGGTGCGTGCAGCCTCGCGGGCAGTCGTCGGCGACCACGTCGAGGTCGTCGAACGCCTTGAGGAGGTTCTCGACGTCGACGTGCGCGAGCCCGAACGACCGCACGCCGGGCGTGTCGATGACCCACCCCGCGGGGTTGCCGTCGGCGTCGGGCAGGCGCAGCGCGACGGCCGACGTCGACGTGTGCCGACCACGGCCCGTGACGTCGTTGACGACGCCCGTGGCCCGGTACGCGTCCGGCACGAGGGCGTTGACGAGCGTCGACTTGCCGACGCCCGAGTGGCCCACGAGGACCGACGTGCGACCCTCGAGCTCGGCGCGCACGGCCTCGAGCGGCTCGATGCGCCACGCGTCCTCGGCCGCGTCGGAGGAGTTGTGGCCGGGCTCGTCGCCGTGCCCGCCGTGCCCGCCGTGCCCGCCGTGCCCGTCCTGCCCGGCCCCGTCGCCGGTCCCGGAGGGAGAGTCCTCGTCGTGCACCCGCCGCGTCACGACGACCTTGACCCCGATGGGCTCGTAGAGCTCGCGCAGCGGCGTCGCGTCGGCGAGGTCCGCCTTGGTGAGGCACAGCAGGACCTCCATGCCCGCGTCGTACGCGGCCACGACGCAGCGGTCGATCATGCGGGTGCGGGGCTCGGGCTGGGCGAGGGCCGTGACGATCACGAGCTGGTCGGCGTTGGCGACGATGATGCGCTCGTACGGGTCGGTGTCGTCGGCCGTGCGCCGCAGGGTCGAGGTGCGCTCCTGGATGCGGACGATGCGCGCGAGCGTCCCGTCCTCGCCCGTGGTGTCGCCCACGATGTCGACGCGGTCGCCGCACACCACACGGTTGCGCGTCAGCTCGCGCGCCTTCATCGCGAGGATGGTGCGCTCGGTCGGCTGGTCCTCGTCGAGCAGGAGCGTGTAGCGCCCGCGGTCGACGCCCGTGACGAGCCCGGTCTCGGCGTCCTCGTGCTGGGGACGCTGCTTGGTCCGCGGGCGCGAGTTCTTGTTGCTCGCCCGGTCGCGGAAGTCGGACTCGTCGCGGACGCGCCGCGCCATCAGCTCGCCGATCCCGTGGCGCTCAGCATGCGGTCCCACATGGTGGTGAACCCGGGCAGGGTCTTGGCGGTCGTCTCGACGTCCTCCACGAGCACGCCGGGGACGCGCAGCCCGATCAGGGCGCCCGAGGTCGCCATGCGGTGGTCGTGGTACGTGCGGAACGTGGCGCCGTGCAGCGGGCGCGGGGTGATGACGAGGCCGTCGTGCGTCTGCTCGGCCCGCCCGCCCAGGCGCGTGATCTCGGTCGCGAGCGCGGCCAGGCGGTCGGTCTCGTGCCCGCGCAGGTGCGCGATGCCGCGCAGGCGGCTGGGGGAGTCGGCGATCGCGGCGAGAGCCGCGATGGTCGGGGCGAGCTCGCCGGCCTCGTGGAGGTCGACGTCGATCCCGCGGACCTCGCCCGTTCCGGTCACGGCCATGACGCCGTCCGCCAGCTCGGCGCGACCGCCCATCGCGGTGAGGAGCTCGGCCATCATGGCGCCCGGCTGGGTCGTGACGGCGGGCCAGCCCGGGACGCGCACCGTGCCGCCGACCACGAGGGCTGCGGCGAGGAACGGCCCGGCGTTCGAGAGGTCGGGCTCGACGTAGACGTCGCGCGCGGCGATCGGCCCGGGGGAGACCGTCCAGATCGTGGGGCGCGAGTCGTCGACCTCGACGCCGACCTCGCGCAGGACCTCGACCGTCATGTCGATGTGGGGCACGCTCGGCAGCGTCGGGCCCGTGTGGCGCAGCGTGACGCCCTGCTCGAAGCGCGCGGCGGCGAGCAGCAGGCCCGAGACGAACTGGCTCGACCCCGACGCGTCGACGTCGACGTGCCCGCCGCGCACCGCGCCGCGTCCGGTGATCGTGAACGGCAGGGTGTCCTGGCCCTCGACGGGCACGCCCAGGTCGCGCAGCGCGTCGAGCACGGGTCCCATGGGGCGCACGCGTGCGCCCTCGTCGCCGTCGAACCGCACCGTGCCGTCGGCGAGGGCCGCGACCGCGGGGACGAAGCGCATGACGGTGCCCGCGAGGCCGCAGTCGATCTCGGCGGGGCCGCGCAGCGCGCCGGGCGTCACGTGCAGCTCGCTCGGGTCGTCGCCCTCGGTGATGCCCACGCCCAGGTCGCGCAGCGCCGCGGCCATGAGGTCGGTGTCGCGGCTGCGCAGCGCGCCGCGCAGCACGCCCGGCCCGTCGGCGAGGGCCGCGAGCACGAGGAGGCGGTTGGTGAGCGACTTGGAGCCCGGGACCGCGACGGTCGCGTCGAGCGGGGCACCGGCGGTCGCGCCGGTCCGGCTGGGTGCGGGCCACGCCGGCAGTGCGGGGGTCGTCTCGTCGGGGCGGGCGGCAGGAAGGTCGCTGGTCACATGCCCCAGGTTATGGCACCGGGCCCTCGGAGGGACCTTCCGTCCGGTCCTCGGCCGGGCCCGTCCACCGCCCGACGGCGTCGCTCACCTGCCGTCGTCGGGCCGCGTCGAGCGATCCGTCGGTGAACCGGAGGCGGTCCCGCGAGGAGACCGGTGCAGGCCTCCTCGGTACTGCCGGTGGTGCCATCGGTCCTCAGTGCGAGACGGCGCCCTTGACGGTCCCGGCCGCCGTGCTCGCGGCGCGACGTGCTGTGCGGGTCGCGGTGCGGGCGCTCGCCGTCACGGCGTGCGTGGCCTTGTCGGTCGCGGACTCGACCTTGTGCTTGGCCGCGTCGACCTGGTGCTTGGCGTTCTTGGCCAGGTCGAGGTCCTTGCGGGCGCGGTCGACGCGCCAGCGGACACCGGGGCGGCCCTCGTAGTCGGCCCCGGCGATGAGTGCCGCGCCGATCGCGCCGAGGTTGCCCACGAACTTGCGGGTGCGCACGTCGCGGGGCACGTCGCTCGGGGTGAAGGGCTGGTTGACGACCGCGAGGGGGATGCTCAGGGCCGCGAGCGTGAGGGCGGCGGTCCGGGGCGCCTTGCCGAACGCGAGGAAGAGACCGGCGACCGCGGTCGCCGCGCCGTGAGCCCGGACCAGCGCCGAGACCTGCTTCTCGCTGAGGGGCTCCTCGACGCCGAGCTGCTGACCGACGAGGCTCACGCCCCGTCGGGCGGCGCGCACGTGCTCCGCGGGCTTGAGGGCGGCCTGCACGCCGTCGTAGATGAACCAGGAGGCCAGCATGGGCCTCGCGACGTGACGCAGCAGCATCGGTGGGTCTCCTTCGTCGAACGGGTACCGGTGAGAGCGGCGGACACCGGGACGCCGGTGCCGCCCCCGGTCGACCCAGCCTGTCCCATCGCTGCTCAGCATGCCACCGGGCGTGCACCCTCGGGGCGACGCGCGCCGGGGGAGCGGGGTGATCCAGGAGCGGGCGACGGTGCGCGCCCGGGTGAGAGGCGCCGTCGGGCGGGGAAGGTCCGGAGGGCCGGCACGGGCGCAGGCACGGCGAGGGCGGAGCCGGGACCAGCCCGGCTC
>NZ_JBHUAD010000004.1:0-50125 GCF_042789955.1 Oerskovia sp. NPDC056781 | reverse complement strand
CGTCCGACGCGAGGGCGCGGTCCCGGTCGGCGACCCCCGTCGCCCCTCCCGTCGTCGGGCAGGAGCAGAGCCCTGCGTCCACGGCCCCCGACGGCGCGGTCGCCGGGCGGGGCGCCGAGCCCGGGGCGACCCCAGCGTCCCGGCGGGACGCGGTCGCCCGACAGGGACCGCTGCTGTCACCGGAGTGGGGAAAGATCACGACCGGGGGGCAGGGCGAGGCGCGTCCCCGCACGGCCCCGGCCGCCCCGGCCCGCAAGAACGACGAGTCGGAGCAGGGCGGTAGCGGCGCAGGGCGCAGGCTGCCGTTTCGTTGGTGACGCCCGGGCGCCCGGGCGGATCGCAGCCCGGTCGACCGGTGCGCGTCCTGGTCCTCGACCACACGGGTGCGCTCGGCGGTGCCGAGCTGGCCCTGGTCCGGCTCCTCGAGGTGCTCGGCCCGGGCGTCGACGTGCGCGTGCTGCTGTTCTCCGACGGTCCGCTGGTCTCCCGGCTACGTGCGGCGGGTGCGGTCGTCGAGGTCCTGCCGCTCGACCCCGGGACGGCGTCCACGTCGCGGAGCGCGGTGGGGCGGGCTGGGCTCGCCCAGCTCGTCTCGCTGGTGCGGCTCGTCCCGTTCACGTGGCGGCTCTCCCGCCGGGTCCGCGCGCTGCGCCCGGACGTCGTGCACACGACGTCGCTCAAGGCCGACGTGCTCGGCGTGGTTCCCGCGCGGGTCGCGCGGGTCGCGCTCGTCTGGCACGTCCACGACCGGATCGCTGACGACTACCTCCCGGCGCCGGTCGCGAGGGCCTTCCGTTGGGCCTCGACGCGGTTCCCCGCGGAGGTCGTCGTGAACTCCCGCGCCACCGCGTCGACGCTCCCCGGCCCCTCGACCGTGGCGTACCCGGGGTTCGCCGTGGAGCAGGTGCGCGTGGGCGGACGTCCGCCGGCCGGTCGGTCGCCGGTCGTGGGCATGGTCGGCAGGATCAGCCCGACGAAGGGGCAGCTCGAGCTCGTGCGCGCGGCGCGCCGCGTGCTGGACGAGCACCCGGACGCGACCTTCCGGGTCGTGGGCGAGCCGAGCTTCGGTGCGGAGGAGTACGCGGAGCAGGTCCGCGCCGAGGCGCTGCGGCTCGGCGTGGCCGAGCGCATCGTCTGGGCCGGCTTCGTCGCGGACCCGTCGGCAGAGCTCGACGGTTTCGCCGTGTGCGTGCACGCCTCTCCCGTCCCCGAGCCGTTCGGCCAGGTCGTGGTCGAGGCGATGGTTCGCGAGGTCCCGGTCGTGGCGACCCGGGCGGGGGGCGTCGTGGAGATCCTCGCGGGGACGCCGGACGACCCGGCCCCGCTCGGCGAGCTCGTCGAGCCGGGGGACGTCGAGTCGTTGGCCCGGGGGATCTCGGCGGTGCTCGCCGACCCGGAGGCCGCGGCGGACAGGGCGCGCCGCGCCGCTGACGTCGCCCAGGACCGGTTCGCGGCGACGCGCACCGCGGAGGTCGTCAGCGAGGTGTGGCGGCGAGCCGCCAGGCCCGCTCGATGACGTCGCGCATCGCGCGACCCTGGGCGTCCCACGTGGGGATGTCGTCGTCCTGGTGGGTGTCGGTCGCGGCCGGTGCGGTGAGCGCGTCGCGCACGGCCTGCGGATAGTCCGCGGGCCCGGAGACCGTGACCCGGGGGTCGTCGGCGTCGCGGAAGCCCGCGACCGGGGTCGCGACGACCGGTCGCCCCACGGCCCGGTACTCGTAGAGCTTGAGCGGGTCGAGGCTGTCCGTGAAGTCGTCGACCAGGTGAGGGACGAGGAGCGCGGTCGCGTGCTGGAGGTAGGCGGGCACCTCGGTCCAGGGGCGCGCGCCGAGGAGCCGCACGCCCGCGGTCGTGAGGTCGTCGTACTCCTGGCTCGTCAGGTCGAGCACGGGCCCGACGACCACGACCGTCCCCGCCTCGGCCGTCGCCGTGGCGGTCCGGGCGACCAGGTCGAGATCGAAGCGGTCGCGGTGGACGGTGCCCAGGTAGAGGGCCACGGGCCCGGCGGGCAGGTCTGCGGGACGTTCCCTGGGCTGCCGGTAGCGATCGACGTCCACACCGTTGGTGAGGAGCGTGACGGCCCGTTCCGCGCCCTTGCTCGCGGCGAGGTGGGGCGAGCACACGGTCACCTCGTCGCACGCCTCGAGGAGGTGCGCCTCGTCCGCGAGGAGCCGACGGCGGATCTCGGGCGGTCGGTCGGCCGCGACCCAGTCGTCGGTCACGTCGTACAGTGACGGCCAGTCGGTGTCCCGGACCAGGGTCGACGCGGCGGGGTCGTTGACCCACAGCACGGGGCGCGTGAGCCCGACCCGGCGCGCGGTGCGGCGCACGAGCGACGCGAGGCGGGCGTCGACCCGGGGGTCGATGCGGCGCGGCAGGATCTTGGTGGGCTGGTAGAGCCAGAGCTGGTCGGGGCCGACGCCCTCGACGGGGTCCGCGCGACGGAGCCCGTGCCCGGCGCGCGGACGGAAGCCGCGACGGGCCTCGTGCAGCGGGTCGGCGGCGGGCTCGACGAACAGGACCACGAGCGACGGGTCGGCACGCAGCAGCTCGGTCACGAGGTACTGGTTGCGTCGCCACACGAGGTCCCAGGACTCGAGCGAGACGACGACGAGCTCGTGCACCGCAGAGGGAAGGTCGATCACGGCGTGGGGCTCCGATGCTCGTCGTGCGGGCGGCCCCCCGGACGGACGACGGTGCCGTAGACGGTCGCCGTCCCCCGGACCTGGGCCTCGGGCGTGAAGTGCGTGCGCTGGACCGTGCGCGCGGCCTCGCCGAACGCGTCGCGCCGGGCCGGGGACCCTGCCAGGGCCGCGAGGTTCTCGCCGGCGCGGTCGACGTCGGTCGACGGGTAGAGGGCGAGCGGGTCGAGCCCGGCGAGCGTCTCCAGGTGGCCGCCGGCCCCGGCGGCCACGACCGGCAGCGCGTTGGACATCGCTTCCAGGACGCTGAGCCCGAGGCCCTCGACCGGGCAGGGTGCCAGGAGGACCGCCGCGCGCTGCATGAGGTCGTCGACGTCGGACCGGGCGCCGAGGAACCGGACGTGACCGGCGAGCCCCTCGCGGGCGACGAGGGCCTCGAGGTCTGCACGCTGCGAGCCGTCGCCCGCGACGAGGAGCTGCCAGCCGTCGTCGTGCAGGCGGGACGCGGCGAAGGCGAGCACGCCCAGGTCGGTCCGCTTCTCGGGTTCGAGGCGCTGGACGAGCAGGACGGCCCGGTCGCGCCCGGCCGCGGGCGGGGAGGTGGGGCGGTCGTCGATCCCGGGGTGGACGACGACGCTCGCGCCGTCGACGTGGTCGGCGACGTACCGGCTGATGGAGATCTGCGCGCGCACCGGCCGGCGGGCGACCGTGGCGGTCAGCCCGGCGGCGGGCCCGCTGCCCCGGGTCCGTGCGAAGTGGCGCGTGGCGACGACGGGCGGCATGCCCCGGAGCGTCGCGCCCGCGAGCGAGGTCGCGATCTCGGCCGACGTCATGTGCGCGTGCAGGACGTCGGCGCCCGTCGCGGTCGTGCGGATCGTGCGCACGACCTGCGCGAGCGAGCCCGCGGGCAGGACCCGCACGGTCGGGTCGTCGACGGTGGCCCGCATGCGGGGCACGTCGCCGCCGACGACGACCACCTGGTCACCGTGCGCGGACTGTGCGCGCGCCAGCCGGGCGACGTGCCGTTCGACGCCCGCGAAGGCGTCGGAGTGCACGACGTGGAGCACTCTCACGGGGTGGGGTCCTTCCGGTGGCGGCCTGCGGGCTCGGGCTGGGGGGCGGGGATCGCGGAGGGGGTGAGCACCAGGTGCTTCGAGGGACCCGTGGCGTCGATCATCTCCTCGACCGACCGGAGGTCGTCCACGGGCAGCGTGTCGCCGGTCTCCTCGCGCGCGGCGCGCCGGGACTCGGCGTAGGCGTCGGCGCCCACGCAGACTCCCACGATGAGGAACGGCACGGACACCTGGACCGAGACCCAGAAGAGGTCGAACTGTCCCTGGATGAAGCGCATGAGGAGCACCGAGAACGCGAGCGTCCCGAAGCGCGGGTTGAGGCGCCACAGCACGACGAGCGAGCCGAAGAACAGCACGATGAACGCGACGAGCCCGACGATCCCGGCCGACGTGAGCACCTCGAGCTCGGCGTTGGGCGGCTGGAAGGTGTACTCGGTGCGGTTCGCGACCCACCAGCGCAGCCCGACGCCGACCCACGGGCTGCGTTCCCAGACGTCGATGGCCTGCTCGTACCAGGTGAGCCGCTGGTAGGCCGAGTTGAACTGGTCGTTGGTCGCGAGCTGCTCCTGGACCGCGGCCCACACGAAGTACACCGCGGGGATCGCGGCGAGCAGGATGAGCTTGGACCGCTTGCGGTCGGGGTCCGCGCGCAGGGTGATGAGGACGACGCCGATCGCGAGACCGATCAGTGCCTGGCGCGACTGCGACGCGAGGATCGCGAGGCCGAAGAGCCAGAACGCGGGGTACGTGAACGCCTTGGGCCACCCCACCCACCAGGGGCGGGCGTAGGCGAGCAGGGCCGCGCTCCCCAGGACGCACCCGACGAAGTTCTTGTGCATCGGGAACGGGATCTGGAGGTACACCGGTCCCGTGTCGCCGGCCGCGAGCTGCTGCAGGGCCGTGAAGCACGTCAGGGCCGCGATGATCAGGCACGGGATCATGAACAGCGTCAGGCCGAGCCGCGCGCGCCCCGCCCGGCCCACGGCCCACCCGACGAGCAGTGCGCCGCCGACGGAGAGCCAGGCGTGGAACCACTCGACGGTGTTCGCGGTGTACGGGTTGGCGATGACGGTGAAGAGCGTGGCGACCTGGTAGAACGCCGAGAGCCACAGGAGCGAGCGCATGGGGCGCGAGAGGGGCCGCTGCGTGAAGAAGAGCGCGAACCAGAACGCCCCGAAGAGCGCGAAGTCGCTCAACGAGAGGTTGACGGCGTCGCCGCCGACGCGCTGGACGATCACCATCGCGGGCATCGCGAGGATCGGCATGGCGGCCGGCTCGTAGATCGTCATCCCGACGACGAGGACCAGCGCGGCGACCGCGACCGAGATCGCGGTGTACTCGGGCACCAGGAGGCCGATCCCGACCAGGACCACCGCGACCGCGACCGATCCCGCGGCCCAGGCGAGGGACCGGCGGATCACGTCGTGGGGCCCGTGGTCGCGAGGCGGGCGAGCATCTCCGCCTCGGCGGACAGGGGGCCGCGCGCGTACAGCCGGAGCCGGAGCAGGGCCAGGTCGCGTCCGGTGCCCCGGAGCGCGACGGCTCGCGCGGCGGAGCCCGCGAGGACCCCGGCGCGTGCCACGTGCCAGCCCGCCGCGCCGAAGTGCTTGCGCAGGTACCGTTCCTGGGACGCGTGGAAGTGCGTCTCGCGGCGGGTCGGGTCACCGCTCGTGGCTCCGCCGAGGTGCAGCGCCTGCACCTCGGGCACGGCCAGGTGGCGCCTGCCCAGGAGTGTCGCCCGGTAGGCCCAGTCGGTCTCCTCGGCGTAGAGGAAGAAGTTCTCGTCGAACGGCCCGACCTGCTCGAGCGCGTCGGCACGGAGCATCAGCACGGACCCGATGACGAAGGACCGGTCGGCGGTGGCGCGGCGCAGCGAGCCGAGGCCCACGGCCTCGATCCAGGTCCCGGCCGGGGACGGATAGGGCCAGACGACGCGTGCGGTCTCGCCGTCGCCGTCCACCTGCGCCGGGCCGACGCTCGCGAGGTCCGGCGCCTCGTGGAGCCGGGCCTGGAGGGTCAGGACGTCCTCGGGGCTCACGACGGCGTCCGGGTTGAGCAGGAGGACGTCCGACCCGGGGGTCTGGCGGTGGTGCAGCGCGTGGTTGACGCCCGCGGCGAAGCCGCCGTTGCGCCCGGGATCGAGGTAGCGGGCGCCCGCGAGCTCGGCGACCTCCCGGATCTGCGGCAGGGACGAGTTGTCCACGACGGTCAGCGGGAGCTTGCCGACGAGGGGGGCCAGCGCGTCGCGCACCAGGTCGGGGGAGCCGTACGCGACGAGGACCACCTCGGGCGGCATCCGCCCGCCGCCCGACGGCGGAGCACCGGTTCCCGGGGTGTGCTCGCCGTCCGCACGGGTTGGGAACCCGGCGGGGGACGCGGGCGCGGGGTGCGCCGTCGCGTGCTGGTAGAGGGCGAGGTAACGTCGGGCGACCTCGGGCCACGAGCACGACGCGGCGCGCGCCAGGCCCCGCGCGCGGAGCGTCTCGGCCAGGCCGGGCTCGTCGGCGACCCGGACGAGCGCCTCGCGCAACGCCCCGGCGTCACCGGGTGGGACGAGCAGGCCCGCGCCGCCCACGACGTCGGGCAGAGCGCCCGAGTCGCTCGCCACCACGGGCGTGCCGCACGCCATGGCCTCGACCGCGACCCGACCGAACTGCTCGATCCAGCCGGGGGTGTCGAGGGACGGGACGGCCAGGACGTCGAGCGAACGGTAGAACGCGACCAGGTCGTCGCCCGCGAGCGGTCCGACGAACCGGACCCGGTCGCCCAGCGGCCGCGCCCGGTCGCGGAGCATGCGGGCCGACGGGCCGTCGCCCGCGAGCGTCACGTGCAGGCGGTCGTCGTCCCGGGCCGCTGCGAGCAGGACGTCGCCGCCCTTGTGCGGGGCGAGGCGCCCCGCGTAGCCGACGTGCACCGGCTCCCCGGCCGGCCCCGTCGCGGGGCGACCCGGACCAGGAGCGGGTGCGACGCCGTCGGGCAGGAGGGCGGACAGGCCGGGGGAGACGGCCTCGCCCGGGGAGAAGACCGACAGGTCCACGCCCAACGGGACCACCTCGACCGCCCCCCGGGCGCCCTTGTCGCGGACGATGCGCGCCGCGGCCTCGTTGCACACCGACACCGCGGCCGCGCCGCGCAGGGCCGCAGCCTCGAAGGCACGGAACGGCCAGGGGTAGCGCTTGGGGATGTTCTGCGCCGAGTACAGGACGTAGGGGGGCGCCGGGCGGTGGCGACGTCCCGGGAGGAGGGCGCGGAGCCGTCGCAGGGACAGGATCTCCGCCGTCGCGAGCGCGAACGGCTCCTCGTGCAGGTCCAGGACGTCCCACTCCTGGCCCAGGGCGCGCCAGAGCGGGCCCGGGGCGTAGACGAACAGCGCGGGGTGCGAGCCGAACGTCCGGACGCCCTCGACGGGTTCGCCCGCCCGGGGCGTCAGCGGGACCGTCGTGCCGCCCTCGTCCCACTCCCGCGCCGACAGGAGCCCGACGTCGAGCCCGGTCGCCCGGAGCTCGCGCTCCCGCTCTCGCCACGCGTCGACCACGGCGCTGTGCGAGACGCGGAGGATCCTCATGTGGGAGATTGTCCACCAGCGAGGGGTCCCCGCCCCTGCGATCTCACCGAATTCACCCCGACCGAACCGAGGAGCGCCGTGCCCGACCGAGGTCCTGACGCCGCGGGCGCGACCGTGGCCGAACCGCTCGTGAGCGTCGTCGTCGCCACCAACCGGGGCGGGCCGTTCCTGGCCGAGGCGCTGTCCTCGGTCGCGGCCCAGACCTACCCGCACGTCGAGCTCGTCGTGGTCGACGACGGGTCGCCCGACCCGGCCGTGATCCGCGGCCTCGTCGAGCAGGCGGGTGTCGGGACGGTCCTACGTCTCGACCCGTCGGGCGTCTCTGCCGCGCGCAACACGGGCGTCCGGCACACCCGCGGCGAACTGCTCGCGTTCCTCGACGACGACGACCGATGGCACCCCGACCGGCTGCGCCTCGCGGTCGACGCGCTGTCCGCCCGACCCGACGCCGTGATCTCCTACTGCGCGATGCGTACGGTCGACCCGGCGGGCGAGGAGCTCGTGGCCGCCGACCAGCGCCCGGCCCGCGACGCACGGGACGTGGTCCGCGGCCTGACGGGGATCATGCTGCCCAACCTCGTGATCCGCCGCGGCGCCTTCGACGCCGTGGGCGGCTTCGACCCCGCGTACCGGCAGGGCGAGGACCTCGACCTGGTCCTCGCGGCCGCGACGCTCGGGCCGTTCGTCTTCGTCGACGAGGTCCTCGTCGACTACCGGTACCACCCCGGCAACACGACGCGGGCCTACCGCGACCTCGCCGCGGGAATCCGGGTGATCCTGCGCGAGCGGCGCTCGCAGGCCCGCGTCGCTCGCCGGACCGGCAGTGCGCGCCGGGCCGGCCATGCCGATCTCGACCCGGCCTACCGTGACCGGCTGCGCGCCAACGACCGCTTCGCCGCGTGGAGCGCCGCCCGGGCCGCGCGGGCCGACCTCTCCGAGCGTCGGGTCCGCGCCGCGTTCGGGCACGTCGCCTGGGCTGCGCGGTTCGCACCGCTCGTGCCCCTTGACTGGGCCCGCGAGCGGGGGCGACGGCTCGTCGGCAGGGTGACGGGCGGGACGACAGGCAGAGCGACGGGCGCCGCCGCCGGCGAGACGAAGGACTAGGACGCGTCCTGCCGCCAGCTCGGCGGAGGGACGATCGGCGGAGCCGCCGGAACCCGCCCGAACGTCCACCCGGCGCTCCAGCTCAGCCGCCACACCAGGTCGGAGAGGTCTCCCGGGCGCCGGATGGTGGAAGCCTTGCGGAACGCCTTCCGGACGAACGAACCACCACGGACGGCGAACGCCCGGCCGCGCCGCGCGAGCCTCGCGAGGCGGCCCGGGACGCCCGCGGGCTGCTCGTCCGCCACCGGCGCGGAGTCCGCCCGCACGCCCGTCGGCTCGTCGTCGCCCGTCGTGCGCGGGGCCTGCGCGTACAGCAGCGCGTACCGGTGGCTCAGCCAGCGCTCGCCCGCGCCGTACGCGAAGGACTGCCGGGCGATGTTCCGCAGACCGTCGCGGCGCCGGACGTGCAGCACGATGTCCGGATCGAACACCAGGTCGTGCCCCGCGAGCTGGACCCGGATGCAGAAGTCGTCGTCCTCCGCGGTCCGGGCCCCCTCGTAGAAGCCCCCGACCTCGTCGAAGACCGCCGTGCGCACGCCCATGTTGCCCGAGCCCGCCGTGACGAACTGCTCCAGCCCGGGCTTGACCGTCAACCGGTCCGTCTGGGCCGTCCACGTGACCGACGACGTCAGGTCGGCGTTCAGCCGCGCACCCTCGAACGGGCCCGCGACGAACTCGTGCTCGGCCAGGGCGCGGTGCATCGCCTCGACCCAGCCGTCCGCGACCATGTCGTCGGCGTCGCAGAACGCCAGGGCCTGCGACCTCGCCTGCGCGACCGCGATGTTGCGGGCCGCGCTGGGCCCGCGACGGGCCGAGGCGTCGACGAGCCGGAGCTCGGGCATGCGACCGGTCCACTCCTGGACGAGCCGACGGGTCCCGTCGCTCGACCCGTTGTCGCTCACGATCACCTCCCAGGGCCACGCGGGACGCTGCGCGAGCAGCGCGCCGAGCTGGACCCCGAGGGTCGCCTCCGCGTCGTACGCCGGGATGATCACCGAGAGCTCCGGGCGGGCCTGCGCGCCGGTGGGTGTGCTCATGTCTGACGCATCCTCTCGCGGGCCATGCTCATGACGGGCTGGTAGGTCGTCACCAGGTCGTGGGCGGTCACGGTCCGGTAGCCGTCGGCCGCGAGACGGTCGAGCAGCAGGTCCAGGACCCGGGCGCGGTCGAAGGCCGGGAACACCTCGTCGGCCGCGAGCGTCTCCGGGTCGCCCCGGTCGTCGTGGAGCAGGAGCATGCTCCCGGGGAAGATCGTCGACAGGGCACGGTCGGCGATCCGCTCCTCCTCGTCGTCGACCCAGTCGAACGCGTCGCCCGACCAGATGAGCACGTCCATGCCCAGCCCCGCGATGCCGTACGCCTGACGGACCGTGTGCGCGCCGTACGGAGGCCGGAACGAGACGAGCGGTGCGGAGACGATCGACTCGACCTCGTCCTTCGCGTCCCGCACGTACCGGACCGCCTCGCCGTCCCCCATCGTCAGCAGCGACCGGTGGTCCTGCCCGTGGAGCGCGAGCTCGTGGCCCTCGGCGAGGATGCGGCGGGCGATCTCCGGGTGCGCCCGGACCTGCCGGGCGAGCGCGAAGAACGTCGCGGTCTCGCCGCGCGCGGCGAGCAGGTCGAGCAGGCGAGGCGTGTGCTCGGGGTGCGGGCCGTCGTCGTACGTGATCGACACGACCCGGTCCGACGTGTTGACGCAGAACGTGCCGAGCGCGCGGGTCAGCGCGCGGGGGAGCGGGAGGCGCGTGTACGCGACCTGCGCGAACCCGCCCCCCACGGGCGCGGGCCTGCTCTCGATGTCGCGGCGACGGACCACGATCCCGCGGGGGGCGCGACGGGCCGTGGTGCGGGATCCGCCGGGCAGGGACTCGGACATCGGCTGACCCTCTCTGGTCGTCCGGGACGGGGACCGCGCCGGACGGGCCGGGCGGGATGGTGCAGATGCTACGGGTGAGGCAGGGCGGGCGCGTGCGCGTCCCGTCTAGGTACGGACCCCGTCGAGCGCCTCGAGCCTCGCGCGGGCCGCGGGGTCGCCGGCGCTCGCGGCGACGAGCCGGGGCCGGAGGGTGTCGACCGCGTCCTGGAGGCTCACGCCGAGCATGTGGTGGAAGGACCAGTCGTCCTCGGGGTCGAACGCCGGGTCCAGGCTCCGGTCTCGCGGTCGCGGGTCGTTGCCCGTGATGTCCCCCGAGTCGAGGAACGGGATGCCCGGCGTCCGTGGCCCGAACGTCTCGAAGTCGGTCACGACGGGCCTGCCGTCGAGCATCCAGATGTTGTGCGGCTGCAGGTCGCCGTGCAGGTTGCCCGTGAGGTAGATCTCGAGCAGGACGTCCAGGGTCCACGCCCCCATCTCGACGCGCTCCTCCCGCGAGAGCTGCTGCCCGGCGACGTCGAGCCGGGAGTCGTCAGGCAGTCGGGGGACCGTGAACCCGCGGCGGTGCCACCGGACCACGGGCATGCGCCACGGTCGGTCGCCGAAGAGGTCTCCCGTGGCCTTCTCGGCGAGGAACGCGTCCTTGCCGACCCGGGTGCGGGCGAAGTACTTCGAGACGGTGGGCCGTCCGCCGGTCGTGGTGTAGACGGTCACCGAGCGGTCGGTGGCCTTGACGAAGGTCGCGCCGACGGGGCTGCCGAAGATGTAGACCATCCGCGCCCGGTCCACGACCCTGCGGACCAGCGAGCGGGGCGGCCCCTCCGCCTGGACGGCAGGCATGCTCATGACGACTCCTCGACTGGTGGTGTGCGGTCGCGGACCCCCACGATCGATCCGGCAACGGTAGCGGTGTGCGCCGCGGCGGGTCCATGGCAGGACGTCGCGGGAGCGGGCGAAATCGGCACGGGCGAGCGGGGCGTCGGCGTCGACGGTCCGCGCCGGTCGCGTGCCGGACGCCGACCGCGGCGTGCCCGACGCCGACCGCGGCGTGCGCGACGCCCCGTCAGGCCCGGCGGTCCTTGAGCGCGTGGACGGCGGAACGCAGGCGGTGGTAGGCGCCACGCACCACGCGGGACCTGCCCAGGGCTCGGGCCACGGGGCTGCGCTTCGCGGACTGCCACAGCTCGGCGGTCGCGACCTTGAGCGGCGGGTCGGCCATCGGCGTGAGCCGGAAGAGCGCGAGGAACTCGGCGTTGCGGTGCACCGCGGGATCGACGGGCAGCGGCACCGTGAACCCGTGCCCCGCGAGGTATCCGTCGAGCTGGGAGGCCGCGACCTCGTCCTGCGTCAGGGTGCGGGCGACCTGCTCGGGCAGCCCGACGTCGAGGGCGAGCTGCGTGAGCCGCCCGACGTAGGCAGGCTTGACGGCCGGCTTCTGCACCTTGGCGTGGTAGAGCAGCGAGAAGAGGTGGTCGTCGTGCCGGGGCACCGCGACCAGGTCGTCCCGCCACTCGCGGCGCGCGAGGATCTCGCGCTGCCACTCGGTGTCGAGGTAGCCGTCACCCACGTACCGGGTGTCGAAGAAGACCTCCTCGCCCCCGACGAGGGTCCGGAACTGCGCACCCTCGGGCCCCGGGTACACCTCGGTCGCGTTGAGGACGGCCGCGAGGTCCGTCTGGTCGTCGCACAGCACGTCGATCTCGTGGTCGTCCTCGAGGGCTCCGGGGAGCTCGTCGAAGTTGCGCAGCACGACGTACCGGGAGGTCCAGCGCAGGGTGCGGAACACCTGGTCGAGGCTGTGCCACCCGCGGCTGCCCACGACGTCCTCCGCGAGCACGGACGTCCCCTCGGCCGGACGCTCCTGCGCGATGATCTCGCGCAGGCGCTCGGGACCCAGGACGAGCGTCGCGTCGCGGAAGAACTCGCGGATGTTGTTGCTCGAGTGGATGCGGTACCCACCCGTGAGCGCGCGGGCCGCGGCCTTGACGCGTGCGACGTTGACGTTGGTGAGCTCGACGTAGCCCGTGACGTTCTGCCGGTAGGAGTAGGCCGGGGCGTGGTCCTCCAGTATCAGCAGGAGGAACGGGCCGTCGCCCACCTCCTCGTGCTTGGGGGACGTGCCCCACAGGGTCTGCCCGTAGAGCCGCTCGAAGTCGTTGACCATCTTCTCGGCGCTCCACCGGACCTCGACCTGCGCGAGGATCGTGAAGTCGGCCGCGACGCGCTCGAGGATCTCGGTCTCGTGCGCCCGGCCCCCGGACCACACGACCAGGAGCTGGAGGTCGCGGTCGTACTGGTGGGCGAACGCGCCGACCTCGGGTGACCAGCGGTAGGTCAGGTCCGCGGGGTCGTACGAGGAGACGGGCGTCCGGGCAGGGGGCTCGGTCCGCGCAGGGGCGAGGTCGCTGCCGGGACGGTTCATGGCGCGACAGTAACGCACACCTCGTGCGTGGCGCCGGGCTGCGACGCGCTGGGAGGGGGCTCTCGCCCGGGTGAACTTTGGCCGTCGACCTTCCGCAGGATTCCGCGCCGATGGTTCGATGGGACGTGGTGGCCGCTCCGGGGGTACGTCGCGAGCCGTCGCTCGCCGCGTACGGATCCACCACCAGTGACTCCGGACAGGATCGATCATGACGGCTCGCCCCGACGGCCCGCCCCGTCGACCGACGAACGCCCGCCGCAGGATCGCGCGCGTCGTGGCGCCCCTCGTGGTGGCCGGGCTCGTCCTCGCCACGGCCGGTTCGGTCGTCACCGGGGACGTGGGGCCAGCTTCCGCGTCGGCGCCCACGCCCGTCCCGGTCACCGCGGTACAGGGCGACAGCCGGTCGGAGAGCCGCGCCGTCGGCGGCATGGTCGGGCAGGACGTCGCACCCAACTTCTCAGCCGACGGCGCGGGCCCCGAGACGCCGTCGACGGTGGCGAAGTCGCTCTGGTGGCGGTGGACCGCCCCGGCGTCGGGCCCCATCAGCTTCTCGACGAGCGGCAGCGAGCTCGACACGACGGTCGCGGTGCGTCGGGCGTCGGCACCGAAGACCGTGGTCGCGACCAACGACGACGACGGCGACGTCTCGACGTCCCGGGTGACGTTCGACGCGGTCGAGGGCGAGGAGTACCTCGTCGAGGTCGGCACCAAGGCCGGCGAGCCGGGCCTCGTGACGCTGGCCTGGCAGGAGCCGGCCCCGTCGCTCGACGCGGCGCCGAGCGGCCCGAGCGCCCTGTCCGCCGAGAACGCCCTCACGACGACGGCGGTCCCGCTGAGCGGCAACACGGGGGAGAAGCCGCAGTCCAAGCTGTGGTTCGCGCACGACACGTGGTGGGCCGCGCTCGCGTCGACGAGCACGGCTCCTGCGGGGACGTGGGTCTGGCGCTACGACCAGACCGCAGGGACCTGGACGAACGTCGTGCGGATCTCGGACCGCACCGACGTGCGCGCGGACGTCAAGGTCGTGGGCGACGTCGCGCACGTCCTGCTCCACGGCCCGACGACGTCGCTCGTCTCGGTCGAGTACGTCGCCTCCTCGAACTCCTACCAGCCGTGGTCCCAGCGCCAGACCGCGACCGCGGTCTCGCTGCCGGGCAGCGAGACGGGCACGATCGACGTCGACACGACGGGCCGGTTGTGGTTGGTCTCCGACACGAGCACGAGCATCCAGGCGCGCTACGCCGACTCCCCGTACACCTCGTTCTCGGCCCCCGTCACGGTGGCATCGGGCGTCCTGGACGACGACATCGGCATGGTCACGGCGATGCCTGGCGGGAAGATCGGGGTGCTCTGGTCCAACCAGAGCACCGAGCGTTTCGGCTTCCGCACGCACGTCGACGGTGCCGCTCCCGCGACGTGGACGGCCGACGAGAAGCCCGCGCAGTCCTCGGCGCTGAACCTCGGCGACGGCATGGCCGACGACCACATGAACGTCGCGGTCGCGTCCGACGGCACCCTCTACGCCGCGGTCAAGACGTCGTACGACTCCCAGGGAGCCACGGTGATCGGACTCCTCGTCCGCCGGCCGAACGGCACGTGGGACCCGATCTACGAGGTCGACCGGCTGGGCACGCGCCCGATCGTCGAGATCGACGAGGTCACGGGCCTCCTGCGCGTCGTCTACACGCACAGCGAGGTCCTCGACGACATCATCGAGAAGGTGACGCCGCTCGCGTCGATCAGCTTCGCCCAGAACGCCACGACCGTGCTCGACGGGACGTACAACAACGTCACGGGCGCCAAGCAGAACGTGCCGGGCGCGACGCTCGTCATGGCGGCCTCGAGCTCGACCGCGGGCACGGCTCGGCTGGCGTGGATCGACCCGCGCGGGCCCGTCGCCACGGCAGGCCTCACCGCGACGTCCGTCGGGGTCGCCGCGACCGGGACCCTCAAGGGATCGTCTCCCGTGGGCGGGGCGCTGACGTTCGAGGTGGTGGCCGCTCCGTCGTCGGGCGCGGTGACGGTGACGAACCCGGCCACGGGGGCGTTCACCTACACGCCCGCTGCGGGCTTCGTGGGGGCGACGAGCTTCACGTTCCGGGTCAAGGCGGGCACGACGTGGTCGAACGTCGCGACCCAGAGCGTACGGGTCACGGAGGTGGCCGGGGCCCGGGGCACGTGGGAGCTCGACGAGGGCGCGGGCGTGCTCACGGCCGACTCCTCGGGCTGGGGGTTCCAGGGCACGCTGACCGGGGGGACGAGCTGGGTCACGGGCAAGGCGGGCAAGGCCGTGCGCCTCGACGGGTCGACGGGCAAGGTGTCCGTGCCGGACGCTGACGGGTTGGACGTGTCGTCGGCGCTGACGGTGTCGGCGTGGGTGCGTCCGGAGCGGACGGCGACGCAGTACGTGGTGAAGAAGGCGGTGTCGGGGTCTGCCGACGGCTACGAGCTGGGCATCTCGAGCGCGGGGAAGCCGTTCCTGCGGGTCAACCAAAAGACGTCGGGGGACACGTTCCGGGTCAACGCCCCCTCGGTGCTCCCGACGAACGGGAGCACGTGGGTGCACCTCGCCGGGACGTACGACGGGCAGCGCCTGCGGATCTACGTCGACGGCGTCGAGCAGGGGTCGACCGCCGGTCCCTCGTCGGTGGGCGTGAACACGCTGCCGCTGACGATCGGCGCGCAGCCCGACGGCCTGTACCCCTTCCAGGGCGCTGTCGACTCGGTGCGCCTGTCCGACCGGGCGCTCACCGCGGCCCAGGTCGCCGAGCTCGTCCAGGGCGGCGGCCCCGTGCCCACGACCCCGGTCGCGACCGACGGGGCCTCCACCACGACGACCGGCACCGCGGTCACGGGCACGCTCGCGGGCAGCTCGCCGGGCGGCGGTGCGCTGACGTTCGAGGTGGTGGCCGCTCCGTCGTCGGGCACGGTGGCCTTGACGAACCCTGCGACGGGGGCGTTCACGTACACGCCCGCCGCGGGCTTCGTCGGGACGACGAGCTTCACGTTCCGGGTCAAGGCGGGCACGACGTGGTCGAACGTCGCGACGCAGACCGTGCGCGTGACCGCGGTCGCGGGGATCCGCGGCCTGTGGGGCCTCGACGAGGGGGCCGGGACCACGACCGCCGACTCGTCGGGCTGGGGTCAGAACGGCACCCTGTCGGGTGGCACCACCTGGGTGACCGGGGTCGACGGCAAGGCCGTGCGCCTCGACGGGTCGACGGGCAAGGTGTCCGTGCCGGACGCTGACGGGTTGGACGTGTCGTCGGCGCTGACGGTGTCGGCGTGGGTGCGCCCCGAGCGCCACGCGACGCAGTACGTGGTGAAGAAGGCGGTGTCGGGGTCTGCCGACGGCTACGAGCTGGGCATCTCGAGCGCGGGGAAGCCGTTCCTGCGGGTCAACCAAAAGACGTCGGGGGACACGTTCCGGGTCAACGCCCCCTCGGTGCTCCCGACGAACGGGAGCACGTGGGTGCACCTCGCCGGGACGTACGACGGGCAGCGCCTGCGGATCTACGTCGACGGCGTCGAGCAGGGGAACGTCGCCGGCCCGGCGTCGGTCGGGGTCAATACGCTCCCGCTGACGATCGGCGCGCAGCCCGACGGCCTGTACCCCTTCCAGGGCGCTGTCGACCAGGTCCGGCTGTACGACCGGGCACTGTCCGGGGCGGAGGTCGCCGCGCTCCGCCAGGCCGTCCAGCCTCCGGCCTCCCCGCCCGTCGCGCAGGACGTGGCCGCGTCGACCGTGAGCGGGACGCCCGTCACGGGCACGCTCGCGGGCAGCTCACCGAGCGGGGGGACGTTGACGTTCGAGGTGGTGGCCGCTCCGTCGTCGGGCACGGTGACGGTGACGAACCCCGCCACGGGTGCCTTCACCTACACGCCCGCCGCGGGCTTCGTCGGGACGACGAGCTTCACGTTCCGCGTGGGCGCGAACGGGCTCTGGTCGAACGTCGCGACGGCGACCGTCCAGGTCGCGCCCGCCGGCGGTCTCCGCGGCGCCTGGGACCTCGACGAAGGCACCGGCCTCGCCGCGGCCGACTCGTCGGGCTGGGGCAACGCCGGCGTCCTCTCCGGCGGGACGACGTGGGTCTCGGCCGATGGCCGGTCCGCCGTGCGGTTCGACGGCGCGACGGGCAAGGTCACGATCCCCGACGCGAATGCTCTCGACGTCTCGACGGCCCTGACGGTCGCCGCCTGGGTGCGGCCCGAGCAGGTCGCGACGCAGTACGTCGTCAAGAAGGCCGCACCGAGCGCGACCGACGGGTTCGAGCTCGGCCTGTCGAGCGCGGGCAAGGCGTTCCTGCGGCTCAACCAGGCGACGTCGGGCGACACGTTCCGCGTCAACGCCACGTCGACCTACCCGTCCGACGGCACCACGTGGGTGCACCTCGTGGGCACCTACGACGGGCAGCGCATGCGCCTGTACGTCGACGGTGTCGAGCAGGGGAACGTCGCGGGCCCCGCGTCGGTCGGGGTCAACACGCTCCCGCTCCTCCTGGGCGGGCAGCCCGGCGGCACGCTCCCGCTCAAGGGGGCCGTCGACGGCGTGCGGCTCTACGACCGCGCGCTGAGCGCGGCCGAGGTCGCCACGCTCAGGACGCAGACTCCGCCGCCTGCCTGACGTCCCGGGTCGGGGGACGCTCGGCCCGGGAACGACGCTCGTCCCGGGCCGCGCGGACCCGGCTCGCGATCACCCGTCGGCCCTGGCCCAGGGCCACGATCTCCCGGAGCAGCAGCTGCCCCGGCCAGCGGCCGAGGGCGGCCGTGAAGGACACCGTGCGCAGCCGCGACGGGTAGAGCTCGTTCTGGTCGGGGTACAGCGACGGGTGCATGCACGAGTCGAGCAGGTCGAGGTCGCCCTGGGCGGCGAACCGCTTGACGGTGAGCAGGCGACCGAGCACCCCGGGCGCGTGCTGCGCCCACTTCTCGGCGTACTCGTCGTACCAGGCGAAAAGGGTGCCTCCGGAGCGCAGGAACGCGGCCATGTAGAGGGTCTCGCCCGCGGGCCGCAGGGCCAGGAGGGTCGCGCGCCCCGCAGCGGCGTGCGCCCGGAAGACGTCCACGAACCACTCGGGTCCCTCGCGCAGCCGGGAGAAGCCGACCCCGTTGCGGTCGGGGTCCGCCTTCCAGGTCTCGAGCTCGAACCGTAAGAACTCGGCCGGGTCCTCGACGACGTCGAGCGTCAGCGTGTCGAGCTCGGCCGGGACGCCCGCAGCCTCCGTGAGGCGGCGGGCCCGACGGCGGACGGCCTTGGCGCGCGACCTCGGGAGATAGCCGAAGCTCCCCGGTGACTCGACGTCGGCGAAGCGCACCGCAGCGCGTTCGTCGCCGCCCCAGACGTGGAGCGTCGAGCCCTCGTCCGCGAAGGCCCGCTGGAGCGCGGCACCGCCCGGGCCGTCGCCCGAGACGAACGCCATCTCGATGCTCCCGCCGAGCTCGTGCGAGAACCGCCGGAACGCCCGCACGAGGCCGGTCGCGGCGCGCCGGGTGTCGTCCGCTCGCAGGAGCGGGACGCCGAGCGAGGTGAACTGGTTGAGGATCGGTCCGTCGTTCGACGCGTGCCGGTGCGGCCAGCGGCGGTTCGCCGGGACCATCTCGTAGGGCATGAGCGCGAGCCACGAGCCGTCCGACTCGACGACCACCAGGCGCAGGGTACGGTCCGGGTCGAAGTGCGCGGCGGTCGGGACCAGGAAGTCGGGCCCGTAGAACACGTTCGGCTCGGCGGCATGGTCGGCGAGCTCCCTCCAGCGGGAGACGTCCTCGGGGCCGAGGGTGGAGACCGCGACGAGGCGGACGGACAGGCGGGGCGAGTAGATCGAAGGCATGGGTTCCCGTTCGAGGGGCAGGCGGCACGGAGGGCCGCACGGCGGAGCGAGCCCTTGCGGGCGGCGCAGGGGGAGCGGCGGGGGCGAGAGGAGATCCTCGATCGACCCGGAGTGGGAGGAGAGGAGGTGTCAGCGAACCGTCGGGAGGCCCGACGGCGGGCCCTCACCGGGGTGCAGGAGGCCGATCTCAGGGCCACGGTAGGTCGTGCGGTGGAGGTGCACGGGGGCGGCCGGTGCGGGGTCGGAGGACGCGTCGGTCCACGCCCTGCCCGTGTGCCCGAGCGTCGCGGCGAGGATGCCGCGGTCGTTCCATGCCATCGCTCGCCCTCCACCGGGTGTCGTCCCGATCATGACGCGTCCTCGGCCGTCTCGCGCGGTGTGCCCACGACGCGGTCGCGCAGCCGGCGCAGGGTCGGCACCGAACGCACGAGGAGGCGCGGGAGGAGACCGCGCGTCGCGAGCACGACCCCGACCAGCGTCCGGCGGTCCCGGTAGAGGCCGCTCGGGCCGACGTTCTTGGGGTGCAGACACGGGTCGAACCGGTCCGCGGTCGTGCTCCCCAGGACGAACTCCTGCTCCATGACACGCCCGATCACGCCGGGGCTGAACTTCGCGAAGCGTTCGTCGTACGTGTCCATGAGCGAGTACAGCGTCCCGCCGGCGCCCAGGAGCATCGACATGTACACCACCTCGTCGCCCGCGACGAGCGTGAGCAGGTGGAGGTTCTTGCGGTCGCGCAGGCCGTCGGTCACGTCGGTGAACCACTCGACGGCTCCCGGCGTCACGTCGAGCGCGCCGCCGTCCTGGCCGACGTCCCCCTTCCAGCCCGAGGCCTCGAGGGCGACGAAGTCCTCGAAGGCCCGCGGGTCCGCCCCGCGGTCCTCCATGACGAGCGGCCGCCCGGTCGACTCCTCGAGGCGGCGGATCAGCCGCTCGACCTGCTTGCGCTTGGAGCGGCTCAGGGCGTCCCGGGGGGCGGGCGCGTCGCTCGCACGGTCCAGGAAAGCCCGCTCGAAGCGCGATCGTTCGAGCATCGGGACGCCGGCGCGGTGGCAGGCGTCGTGGAGGGCGTCGCTCAACGCGCCGTCGCCGGGCAGCAGAGTGAGCTCGACGAGGGGTGGGAAGCCGTTGCGCCGGTCCGCGAGGTGGCCGAGCAGGTGGTCGAGCGCGGTCGCCGCGTGCTCCGTGTCGACGAGGGGCGCGCACAGCGGCGCGTCGTCCTTGAGGAAGGTGCCCGCGGTCGTCGCGTACCGCAGCGGCGTGCCGTGGAACCGCTCGTCACGGCTCAGGGGCAGGAGCGCGATCATGCGGTCGTCGCGCTCGACGACGAGCAGCACGATGCCCGTGGTCCGTGCGAGCCACCGGGATGCCGAGAGCAGGTAGGCGGGGGACAGGAACGGGTTGGGTTCGAGTGCGCGGTCCACGAGGTCGGCCCAGCGCTCGGCCTCGACGGGCGTCACCTCGCCCAGCCGCAGCGTCCGGGCGCGCACGACGCCGGCGGCCGGGTTCATGCCGACCCGCCTGCGCTGTGGGCCCGGGCGCCGGCGAGGACCTGGTCGAGCCGGGTGCGGGCACGGGACCAGTCCATCTCGGCAGCGTGCGCCCGCGCGGCCACCTGGGCGCGGACGAGCAGGGACTCGTCGTCGGCGAGCGCGGCGAGGGTCTCGGCGAGGGCGGCGACGTCGTCGGGAGGCACGAGGATCCCAGCGGTGCCGACGGCCTCGGGGATGCCGCCGATGTCGGAGGCCACGACGGCGGCCCCCGCGGCCATGCCCTCGAGCGCCGTCAGGGCGAAGGGCTCGGCCCAGCGCGAGGGGACCACGACGACGTCTGCCGTGCGCAGGACCTCACGCACCTCGCCGCGAGGGAGGAAGCCCGTGAAGGTCGTCGGCACGGTCGTCCCCGCGGAGCGTCGACGCAGGTCGCGCTCGTAGGGCGTCAGGGGGTCCGCGGCGTCGAAGCCCGCCGCACCGACCACGGTGAGCCGCACGTCGGTGCGCCCGAGGCGCCGGACCGCGTCCACGACGACGTCCACCCCCTTGTCCGGGATGGTGCGACCGACGAACACCACGTGCAGGACGTCGCCGCGCTCCCTACGGTCCGCCGAGGCGGCGCCGCTCGGCGCGTCGACCCCGTTGTGGACCACGGCCACACGGTCCCGGAGACCGGGCGGGAGCAGCGCCGTCGTCTCGTCGGCCAGGAAGGCGCTCACGCACACGATGCGGTGCACAGGCCCGAGGGTGCGCGCCAGCTCGCGGTGGCCGTAGGTGCGCAGGAGCTGGTTGTGCGCGTACAGCACGGGCAGGTGCCGGTCGGCGTCGACGAGCGGGACGAGCTGCGGGGCGTTGTGCGCGAACACGTACGACGGCGACCAGGCGGCCTGGTCGCGGACCGTCGCCGCGAACGCGCGGCGGGCCCCGTGGCGCGGCAGCCCCACGCGTGAGGCTGCCGCGTCGGTGTAGCGCTCCCAGCGTCGCGCTGACGCCTGCGGGTACTCGATGACGTGCGCGCCGTCGTAGCGGTCCGGGTAGGTGCCCCGCGCCACGACGACCGACGACGGCGCCGACCCTGCGGACGCCCCTCGCACCAGGCCGTCGACGACCGTCGGCACCGCGCTCCCCGTGCGCGGGGAGTAGTGGTCACCGGGCGTGAGGACATGGACGTGCCCGCGGTCACGCGTCTGGTCGGACCACTTCATCGGGATCCCTCCTGACCGGGTCAGATCACGTCGGCGAAGCCACGCTCGAGCTTCTGGAAGATCAGCGCGCCACCCGTGAAGGCGAGCCCCGACACCACGACGAGCGCGACGACCTGCCACAGCTCAGGGGCCGCCTGCCCGAGCAGCGACCAGCGGAAGCCCTCGAGCAGCCAGGTGAGCGGGTTGATGTTGAAGATCCACAGCAGGTTCGCCGGGACGGCCTCCAACGAGTACGCGACGGGGGTCGCGTACATGAGGATCTGGATGACCCAGGGCAGCGCGTACCCGACGTCGCGGTACTTGACCATGACGGCAGAGCTCGCGACCCCGATCGCGGCGCCGAGCAGCACGGCCAGGAGCGTCCAGAACGGCAGGAGCAGGATGGGCCACCCGGGGTTGATCCCGTAGACGAACAGCAGGATCACGAAGAGCCCGAAGGCGACCGCGTAGTCCACGAGGACCGCGAGGATCGTCGAGAGCGGAACGAGCATGCGCGGGAAGAAGACCTTCGACACGAGCGACTGGTTCGCCACGAGCGAGGACGACGAGCGGCTCGCGACGCCGCTGAACACGTTCCACGCGAGCTGGCCTGCGAAGGCGAAGATGAAGTACGGGACGCCGTTGCTCGGCAGGTCCGCGACCTGTCCGAACACGATCGCGAAGATCCCGGCCGCCGCGAGCGGCTGCAGGATGACCCAGGCGACACCGATCACGGTCTGCCGGTAGCGCAGCAGGACGTCGCGCCGACCGAAGCTGACGAGGACCTCGCGGGCCTCCCACAGCTCCTTGACCGACGGCAGGTCCCACCGCCCGGGCGGGGTGATCACGGTCTTGCTCATCGTCACCACCTCTCGTACTGGAAGTCGGCCAGCACCATGCCGTGGGTCAGCGCCTCGTCGGACGTGACCTCGGGGTACGGCGGGTTGGGCAGGACCTCGAAGGCGCCCGCGCCCTCCCAGGCGTCGAGGATGCCGGTCTTGCACACGTACAGGTCGTACGTGTACTTGCCGGGCTTGAGCCACAGGTCCTTGATGGTCAGCGCGCCGCGCTGGGGGACGGTCGGGTCGAGCCACAGGCCCACGAGGCGCGAGTCGCACTGGACGACGATGTTGCCGTTCATGTCGTTGACGTGGCACGAGACGAAGTAGTTGCCGACCAGATCCGGGTTGGCGCCCACCGCGAACTCGATGACCTTGTCCTCGGTGGGCTCCATCGTCTCCTCGGCGATCGTCGCCTCGGTGAAGCGGAGCTCGCCGGTGCCGGCCCGCCGGGACGCGTCCTGCTGGGCGACGTGGAAGCTCGTGAAGCTGTTGCGGTACTCGGCCAGCGCGTCCTCGACGTTGCCCGCGTACGTGAGCTTCCCCTGGTCGAGGTAGATCGCGCGGGTGCACAGCGCGGACACGGTCTGCGCCTGGTGGCTCACGTACAGGACCGTACGGCCGTCGCGGGCGACGTCGCGCATCTTCGCGAGCGACTTGGCCTGGAACTCGGCGTCACCGACCGCGAGGACCTCGTCGATCGCGAGGATCTCGGTCTCGAGGTGCGCGGCCACCGCGAACGCGAGGCGCACGTACATGCCCGACGAGTAGCGCTTGACCGGGGTCTCGAGGAACTTCTCGACCCCCGAGAAGTCCACGATCTCGTCGAACCGGCGCTGGATCTCCTTGCGGCGCATGCCCAGGAGCGTGCCGTTGAGGTAGACGTTCTCCCGCCCCGTGAGCTCGGGGTGGAAGCCCGTGCCGACCTCGAGCAGGCTGCCCACCCGGCCACCCAGCTCGATGCGGCCCGCCGACGGCGCGGTGATCCGGGTCAGGAGCTTGAGGAGCGTGCTCTTGCCCGCACCGTTGCGCCCGATGATGCCCAGCGCCTCGCCCCACGGGACCTCGAAGTCGACGTCCTTGAGCGCCTCGAAGTCCTCGTACTCCGGCTTGTGGAGCGGGTGCTTGACGCGGTTGATCATCGCCTCGGCGGCGGTCGTCGGCCGGAAGCCGCTCTTCGCGATGCGGTAGGACTTGCCAAGGCCCTTCACGGCAACAGCGGGATCCGCCACGGTGTCCCCTTCGGCATGGTGTCCGCGCGACTGCGGATCGTGTGGTGGTCGGAGGAGTCTCGACCGGTGAGAACCGGGCCTCCAGCGACACGGGCACACTATCAGCGGGTGGGCGCCGGATCAGGGCCTGGAGCGGGTGGAATTCTCGGACAGCCAGGCGACGATCGGCGCGGTCGTGCGTTCCCAGGGCAGCTCGTCCATCGCCCAGCGGTAGGTCCGTCGGCCCTCGTCGTCGGCGAGAGCGGGGTCGGGACCCAGTCGCTCGACGAGCCAAGCGACCCACTCGTCGGTGTCGTTCGTGACGCGCGCGGGGGAGCCCGGGTGGGCGCTGGCGCCGTCGGTGGTCGCGATCACGGGGCGTCCGGTCGCGAGCGCCTCGCCGAGCTTGACCGGGGCGCCGACCCCGGCGCGCACAGGCACCCCGACCACGCGCGAGGCCGCCGTGAGGTCGGAGAGCGCGGGGACGCGGCCGAGCCCGCGGAAGCCCTCGATCTCGGCGAACCGTGCGGGGGTGCCGTTCCCCGCGACGTGCCACTCGGCGTCGGGCACGGCCTCGCGCACGCGTGGCCACACGTCCTTGGCGAACCACGCGATCCCTGCGGTGTTCGGGGTCCAGGACCAGTTGCCGAACATGCCGACCACGGGCGGCGGCGCGGCGGCAGGGGGCGGCGGCCACTCGGACTCGTCGATCCCGTGCGGCGCGACGATCCGCTGCGCGGTCCCGCCGTCCGGCAGGCGGTCGAGCTCGGCGGGCGAGCAGACCGAGACGGCCGAGGCGTCGCGCAGGACGCGGTCCTCGATCTGGCGGAACATGGCGGCCTCACGCGTCCTGCCATACCGGGTCAGCCAGGGGCTCATGACGTTGTGGACGTCGACGAGGACCGGGACACCGAGCCTGCGCCCGGCCCCGCGCAGCAGCGCCCAGGACTCGAGGTGAGCCACGATCACGTGGTCGTACCGGCCCGAACGAGCACGGCGGCGCGCGAGGAAGTAGCGGGTCGGGTGGGGGAGGCGCTTGTGCAGGAACGGCGCGAAGCGCTCGACGGTCGCGATCTCCCGCAGGGTCGTGTCGTCCTGGTCCCCGGCGAGCGTCATGACGTGGACCGACCAGCCCGCGCGGACCAGGGCACGGATCTGGAAGTACTGGCGTCGTTGGCCGCCCTGACCGTCGCGGTCGGGGGTCTCGTTGCTGAGCCACAGGACCGAGCCCCGGGCACGGGCGTCGTCGCGCGGGTCCGTGTCCATGCGGTCAGCGTAGGGGATGGGCCCCCGCTCGGGCGGCCCCACCGTGGGGGTGAAATCCGCGGCCCGTCGCCCCGCCCGACGGGGGTGCCGGACGTACGATCGAGCCTTGGCCCACCCTTCCGGGCCCGACGGGAGCACCGACGTGACCGACCCGCCAGCGCCGAGCGAGCGCCCCACGCCCTGGTACCGACGACACCGGGCCTGGGTGGTCGGCGTCGCAGGGACGGTCGTGGTCGTCACGGCGGCGGTGCTGGTCGTCCGCGCGGTCGGTGACGGAGCGGCCGCGGACCCCGGGGCGTCCGGGCCGCCCATGCCCACGGTCGTCAGCGCGAGCGAGCCGGGCGCGGCCCCGGTGTGCGGGTTCCCTGTGGTCGACAAGATCACGCACGACGGCGTCGACCCGGCCGACCTGGGCGGTCGTCGCGACGTCGTCGACGACGTCGCGACCCTGACGGACGGCACGGTGCTCTCGATGCGGGTCCGTGACGGGCTCGCCTACGTCCTGGAGTGGGACAGGTCGAGCGCCTACCGCGTGACCCGCTACGACGTGACGACGGGTGAGGCGAAGGGCGCGACGGACTTCGAGCTGCAGCTCGACGAGGGCAACGAGGCGTTCAGCCCCGAGCAGTTCGAGGTCGACGACGACGGCGGCATCTACTTCCTCGACACCCTCATGCAGCGCCGTGACCTGGTTCGCTTCGAGCCCGACGGCTCCCGGTCCTGGACGACGCACCTGCCCGAGGGGGACCAGACCGAGGGCGGGGTCCTCGACCTGTACGGCATGGCGATGTGGGACGACCTCGACGGGCGGCCCGTGATCGGGGTGCACGAGACCGAGCGGACCATGCACCTCGTGGGGACGGACGGGAAGATCGTCGGCACCCGGGACGACGTCCCGGGTCAGGTGCTGGGTCAGCTCCCGGACGGCGGTCTGGTGCTCGAGTCGTCGGGGACGTCGGACGCGGGGGCCACGGACGACCTGACGGTCCTCGACCAGGACGGGGCCGAAGAGCTCCACCTCGGGGCCACGGCGAACGGCAAGTGGGCGTTCGCCAAGCCCTCGCAGCACTGGTTCGACTCCGTGGTCGGCGTCGCCCCGGCCCCCGACGGCGACGGGCTCGTGGTGATCGAGGACGGTCTCGGGTTCGAGCACGTCGGCGCCGACGGCGTCCACCGGGGCGTGTGGCCCGACGCGCGCGCCGACCTCGACGCGGACTTCACGCTCCTCGACGGCTCGCCCCTCGTGCTCGACGACGGCACGTACTACGCCCTCACGACGAGCGAGGGGGCCGTCGCGCTCACCGCGGTCACGGCCGACCGCATGGCGTACCAGCTCGGTGCGCCCGTGAAGTACAACGCGATCAACGACGGCTTCCTCTCGGTCATGGGCGCGGGGGCCGGGCTCGTGACCGACAAGGTCTACAACTACTTCCCGCCGGGAGAAGAGCCCGCGGTCCGCCTGAGCCTCGACGACTCGTGGGGACGCTGGGCCGACCGGTACGAGCTGCGCTTCCAGGTGCGGGGCGACCCGCGGGTGTTCGACCCCGTCGTGGGCGACGAGCAGGTCGTCGACATCCCGGCAGACGGCGGGGACGTGCCCGTGACGCTGCCCGCCACGCGGCCCGGGGTCTACGAGGTCGACGCGGCGCTGGTCGACCGTGAGAGCGGCGACCCGGTCTCGGGGACGTGCCTGCGCTACACGGTCGGGGCCCCCGGCGCGCCGCTCGACCTCGCCGGGCTGGCCGACGGCGCCGACTGGGGCGGGGCCTCCGTCCTGCGCGGGGTGCAGCTCGCCGACCAGCTCGGCGTGGGCAGCTTCCGCTGGCAGCTCGACTTCGGGGCGATCGTGCCCGACCCGACCGGTACCCCGAGCGCCGACGGGCTGGTCTGGGACTCGCTCCCGACCGCCGGCATGCCCGAGCCGGCGGAAGGGGTCGAGACCGACCCGTTCGCCGAGCTCTCGGCCGCCGCGGCGCTCGCGCAGGCGAGCGGCGTCACGCTGACGCTGCAGCTCGGGTCCGGCGGCGAGGCCGAGCGGGCGGCGGTCGACGCGGGCACCTGGGAGGGCTGGTCACGCGAGATCGTCGCGGCGATCACGCAGGAGGCACCTGGGGTCGTGGCGTGGCAGCCGTGGAACGAGCCCAACAACACGGGCTTCGACGACGGCGCGCAGTACGAGGAGCAGATCGGTGCGCCGTTCGCGGCCGGGGCGCGCGCGGCGTTCCCCGGCATCCGGATCGTCGGCGGGAACACCCTGGGCATCGTGCCCGACTGGTGGGCCGCGCTCGTCGAGGCCGGTGGGTGCGCCTCGATGGACGTGGTCGGCATCCACCCGTACACGGGGCTCAACCGCTCGTGGGAGGAGCAGGGCTTCTCCCGGCCGGGCGACGACCTCGACGCGCTGCGCGAGGCCCTCGCCCCGTGCGGGGACCTGCCCGTCTGGGACACCGAGTCCGGCTGGTGGTCCGACGGCGTCGCGAACTTCTGGGCGGGCGGCTCCGACGTCGCGCGCAAGCTCCTCTGGTACGGGTCCGAGGGGATCGACGAGTGGACGTGCTTCTTCTCCGAGGGGGGCTTCGGGGAGTCGGGCAACTCGTGGTCGCTCGTCCAGTACGGCAGCTACGTCAAGCCGTCCGGGGCGGCGTTCGCCGCGACCTCGGGCCTGCTCGCGCCCTACGGGGCGCCGACGTTCGTCGAGACCGGCGTCCCGGGGACGTTCGCGGCCTCGGCCGAGGGGCCGGCGGGAGAGCCGCTGCTCGCGGTCTGGGGCGACGACCTCTCGACCACGCTGCGCGTCACGGCCGACGGCGGCCCGGGCACGCTGCGGATGGTCGACCAGTACGGGGCCGAGACGAGCGTCGACGTCGGCCCGGACGGTGCCGACCTCCCGGTCACGGGAGCGCCGGTCTTCCTCGTCGGGGCACCGGGCCAGGTGCTCGCAGTCGGGGCCACCCAGCCGTTCGGCCCGGACGTCCTGGCCGGGCGGCCCGTCACGGCCACCTCGACCCACGAGGAGGCCGACGCGCAGGTCGTGACGTCCGGGACGTTCGACGTGCGCGACCCGTGGCGCTCGGGTCGACTCGCGGACGACGTCGTCGACGAGAACCCGTCGGTGACCGTGACGACCGACGGGCCGCAGACGATCGACCGCATCGGAGTCGCGACGGCCGGGATCCGGTGCTGCAGCATGGGGCTGCGCGACTACACGGTCTCGGTCCAGCTGCCCGACGGCACCTGGCAGGACGTCGCCCAGCAGAAGGACCAGTTCTCCGACCGGGTCGCGGTGTTCGAGATCGACCCGGTCGAGGTCACCGCGGTGCGCGTCTCGGTGCCCATGACGACCGAGCGGGGAGTGCCCGTGCTCGCGGCGAACTACTCGGGCGTCGTGGGCGGGCTGCACCCGTCCTTCCTGCCGCTGACCACCGAGAGCGCCTACGTCGCGACCGTGAGCGCTCTTCAGGCCTGGGGCCCCGGAGCCTGACCTGCGTCAGCGCGCGGCCACGGCCCGCCACACGGCTGCGTGCTGCGCCGCGCTGCGCTCCCACGTGAAGTCGGCCGAGCGGACCCGGCCGCGCTCGACCATGGCCGCGACCTCCGGGTCGTCGGAGAGTGCGAACAAGGTCGCCTGGGCGATCTCGTCGGGCGTGGGGTCCACCAACAGGCCGCCGTCGCCCACGACCTCGGGCAGCGAGCTCGTGCGAGCCGCGACCACGGGTACCCCCGCGGCCATGCCCTCGAGCGCCGGCAGGCCGAAGCCCTCGTAGTGCGAGGGCACCACGACGACGGCGGCGCCCGCGACCAGGCCGGGCATGACGTCGTCGGGCAGGCGGCCCACGAGGCGCGTGCCCGCGAGCGCACCGAACAGCGCGTCGCGCCGCGCGTTGCGGGGCCCGCTCATGACGAGCGTGAGGTCCGGGCGCGCGCTGTGGATCAGCGGCCACGCCGCGGCGAGGCTCTCGAGGTTCTTGCGCCGTGACGCGCCGCCCGCGTGCAGCACGTACGGGCCCGCGATGCCCAGCGCGTCGAGCGCCGCGACGTCGAGCGGCGGGGTGCGGAAGTAGCGCTCGTCGACCCCGTTGTAGGCGACGTGCGGGCGCTCGACGCCGAGCAGCTCGGCGATCTCGTCGGCGCTGAACTCCGAGACCGTGACGATCGCTGCCGCGCGCCGGGCCTCCTCGGCGGCCGCGCGCACCGGCCGGGACTCGTCGTCGAACCGCCAGGACACCACGTCCTGGATGGTCACGACGTCACTCGTCGGGTGCGGGGGCAGCTCGAGCCCGACGCGGTGCACGACGGCGCCGCGCGGGTAGACGACCCGGCCCGCGGCCCGGCGCAGCGCGGGCGAGGCGGAGCCGAGGCGGGAGAGCGGCAGGCGCAGCGTGCCCGGCAGGGGTGAGCGCAGGGAGCGGGCGACGGTGCGCCGCACGGTCCAGTCCTCGGCCCCTGCGGGAGCCTTGGTCGCGGTGGGTGAAACCGCTACTCCGGTGGGTGCGGAGAGGGCTCGGGCCGCCCGGGTGGCGACCTCCTCCTGATAAACTTGCGCGCCCATGGGCACCTCAACCGCGACGGTCGCGATCACCAGCTGCGGCATGCGGGGAGTCCGTTCTCTCGCGGCACGGGAAGAGCCCCACTCTAGCGGCGCGTGGCGCCCCGACGACGGTCTCCAGGGGGCGAAATGAGTCCCCGCACCGCGCTCGTCACCAGCTCCTACGCGCCCCGCACGGGCGGCGTGGAGACCCACGTCCAGCACGTCGCGCGCGTGCTCGCCGCCCGCGGGGAGACGGTCGAGGTGTGGGCCGTCGACCAGGGCGAGCACCTCGGGACCCGCGTGCTCGACGGCGTCACGGTCCGCTACCTGCCGACCCCCCAGCCCTCGCGCGGTGCTCGCGGCGTCCTGTCCTTCGCGGTCCGCTGGCCCGCGGCCGCCCGGCGATGGTTCGGCGCGTACCGTTCGCTGCGTCCTGACGTCCTGCACGTGCAGTGCTTCGGCCCCAACGGCGTCTACGCCACGGCCCTGGGGCGCCTCACCCGCACACCGCTCGTCGTCAGCTCGCACGGCGAGACGTTCGCCGACGACCACGACGCGCTCGGCACGTCCTGGTGGATGCGCACCTGGTTCGGCGCGGCCCTCGCCCGTGCGGACGCCGTGACGGGCTGCTCGACGATCGTCACCGAGGACCTGGCCGAGCGCTTCGGGTACCCGGGGGCCGTCGTCGTGCCGAACGGCGTGGAGCTCTCGGCGCCGGCCGCAGGCCCGACAGGTCCTCCGGCGCCCCGCGCGGGCCCGACCCGACCCGCGGACCCGCCCGACGCCGTCGGGCGTCCCGTGCTGCTCGCGGTCGGCCGCGTCGAGCACGTCAAGGGCTTCGACCTGCTGCTCGAAGCCTTCGCGTCGTCGAGCCTCGCCGACCGGGCGGGGCTCGTGATCGTGGGCGACGGGTCGGAGCTCTCGGAGCTGCGTCGACGGGCACGGGCACTCGGGGTCGAGGATCGCGTGTCCTTCCCCGGGATGCTGGGGCCGGACGCCGTCGCCGAGGCGCTCGCGGCGGCCACGGTCGTGGTCGTGCCGAGCCGCAAGGAGGCCGCGTCGATCGTGGTGCTCGAGGCCTGGCGGGCCGGGCGTCCCGTGGTAGGCACCGTGCTGGGAGGGCCCCGCACGCTCCTCACCGACGGCGTCGACGGCCTGCTCGTCGACCCCCGGGACGCCGAGGCGCTCGCGGGGGTGATCGAGTCGCTGCTCGACGCGCCGGACGTCGCGGCCGCGCTCGGGGCCGCGGGGCGTCGCGAGGTCGAGCGCTACACGTGGGAGGCCGTCGTGGACCGGTACGACGACGTCTACGAGCGCGTCCTGAGATCCCGGTCCGCCCGGCGAGCCCGCGCGCCGAGGTAGGACCTCCTGCACGAAGTAGAGCTCTGCGGGTACTACCCCGACGCAGGAGGTTCTTCCTCGCGGGCGACGACCCGGCGCTGCGTGAGCGCGAGCACCAGGCACGTGAGCGCCCCCACGAGCGCGAGGGACGCGACGACGTCGCTCGGGCGGTGCGCGTGCTCGAGCAGCGAGGCGACGCACGCCACGAGACTCACGACCACGGCCCACGCCACGAGAGCCCCCGAGCGACGCGGCCAGAGGAACAGGACCGCGACGCACAGAGCGGCCGTCACCGCGACGTGCCCCGAGGGCAGGGTGTTCTGGGGGTAGGCCAGGTCGGCGAGGTCCGGCCGGTCGAGCGCCCCGTCGCGGAGCCAGCGGGCGAGCGGGATCGTGACCACCACGACGGCCACCGCCCGCACGACCGCGCGCCATCGGCGGGCCCGCAGCGCGAGCACCCCGAGGACCGCGCACCCGACCCCGAGCGCCACGGGCAGGGCCGGTCGCAGGACCTGCGCGAACGACCCGAGGAACGGGTTGAGCTGCTGCCACGAGACGAACGCACCGTTGTCGAGCTGCTGCCCCGCGAGCGTGCGGACGGTCACGACGTACGTCGCCGCGAACACCGCGCCGAGCACCAGTGCCCCGGCGAGCAGGAGCGGGACGCGGGCCGATCGCCCGAGGCGGGTGCCGACGTCGTGCAGCTCGTCCGTGGTCACGGGCAGGCCTTCCTGGGAGTACGTCGGGCGGCGCCTGACGAGTGGCTGACGAGCGTCCACGGACACCCGACGGGCACTGTCGGAGGACGACGGCGCGGCGTGGGAATCCGGTCGGGTGAAATCAGTGCTCCCACTGTGGCCCCGGCGTCGTTCGGTGTCTACCGTCGTACTGCAGATGCCCCGGGCACCGGTCTCGCGAGGTCCAGGGAAAGCGATCGCCGGACGACAGAGGGTCCTTCATGGCACGGAGCCGTGTGCTGAGCATCATCGACCTGACGGATCAGGAGATCGAGGCGTGGCGGGCGCTCGCAGCCCGCGCCGCCGAGCCCAACCCGTACTTCGAGCCCGAGATGCTGGTGCCCGCGGTGCGCGAGCTCAGCGGTGGGTCCGAGCTGCGGCTCCTGGTCGTCGACGACCCGGGCGGGACCGCGCCCGGAGAGGTGGAGCCCGGCGGGGCAGACCCCGGCGGGGCAGAGTCCGGCGGGTGGTGGGCCGCGCTCCCGTTCGAGATGGTCCCGGGCGACACGCACTGGCCGTGGCGGCACGCCTCGACCGGGTCGGACTTCCTGGCGCTGTACTGCCCGCTGGGCACGCCGCTGGTCGACGGTGCGCGCGTCGACGAGGCCGTCGAGGCGCTGGTCGACGCGTTCCACCTGCGACGCCGCGAGCTCGGGCAGGCGATCGACCTGCACCTGCTGTCCCGTGACGGCCGGGTCGGCCAGCGGCTCGGAGAAGTGTGCGAGGAGCGTGGCGTCCCGGTGCACACGTGGGGCGGGGACCCCCGGGGTGCGGTCCGGTTCGACGAGGGGGATCCCGGGAGCTGGGCAGAGCGGATGCCTCGGGGCAAGTCGCTCGCGCGCGGTCGCCGACGCCTCGAGCGTGCGGTGGGCGAGACCCTGGTCCTGGAGGACAGGGGGGACGACCCCGAGATCGCGAAGGCGTTCCTCGACTTCGAGCAGCAGGGGTGGAAGGGCGACGCGTCGCGCGGCGGCCTGGGGTTCCGGAGCCGCCGCGGTGGGCAGGAGTGGTTCACGCAGATGCTCGCGGGCTTCGCCGAGACGGGGCGCGCGCACGTGTTCGCGCTCGTGGCCGGTGGGGTCCTGCTGCACATGGCGGTCATCGTGTGCACGGGGTCCACGGCGTTCGGCTACTTCGACGTGTACAGCGAGGAGTGGGCGCGGTACGGGCCGGGCGCGATCGGTCGCATGATGGCGTTGTCGTGGCTCGACGAGAACTCGGACGTCGAGGTGTTCGACAGCTCGATGAACCCCTCGCTCTACAAGGACGCGACGGACCTGTTCCCCGACCGGCTCACGATGGTCTCGTCGACCGTGGTCACGGGGGGCGTGGTCGCGCGCCTGACCATGCGGCTCATGCGTGCCGCCGCGCGCGTGGTACGGCGCTTCCGGTGACGACCTTTGCGGGCGCCCCGGGCCGGGCTCGGGCGACCGGGGGCGTCACGAGCAGGATCGTGCGCGTGGCCGACCTGAGTGGTGAGGGCCTCGCGGCCTGGCAGCGCCTCGCGGACTCCTCGCTCGAACCCAACCTGTACTTCGAGCCCGCCGTCCTGGGGGCGGCGGCACGCGGGATGGGGGGCGGACGCGCGGTCTGGGCGCTCGTCGTGGCCGACGGCTCGGGCTGGCTCGCGTTCCTGCCGTTCGAGACGGTGGGCCGGAGCCGGCTGTGGCCCGCGCGGCATGCGAGCCTCGACGGGCCGTTCGTCGAGCGGTTCGCGGCGCTGCGCGCACCGCTCGTGGACGCGGCCCGCCCGCGGCTGGCGGTCGCGTCGCTGGTCACGGCGCTCCATGCCCGACGGCGAGCGCTCGGTCAGGCGATCGACCTGCCTCTGCTGAGGGCGTCGGGGGAGACGACGACGTTGCTGCTGGAGGCCTTCGCCCGTGCCGGGATGCCGGTGCGCGAGTGGGACCGGATCTCGCGCGGGGCGCTCGTGCCGGGGCCGGGGCCGGGCCAGGAGGCGGAGCCGGGCGACGTGCTCGGTCCGCACCTGTCCGCCTCGCGGCGCAAGAATCTCCGCCGCGGGCGGCGACACCTCGTCGACGAGCTCGGGCACGAGCTGCGGATCGTCGACGCGACGGACGAGCCGGACGTCGTCGAGCAGTTCCTCGACCTGGAGGCCGCGGGCTGGAAGGGCGACCGGGCCAAGGGAGGGGAGGCCCGGCGCGTGGTGCCAGGCGCCGCGGCGTGGTTCACGGGACTGGTGGAGACGTATCGCGAGCGGGGTGAGGCGCACGTGCTGCGGGTCGGCCCGGCCGGGGCGCCCGTGTACCTCGCGGTGCGTGTCCGACGCGACGGCGTGGTCTTCTCGATCTCCGACGCCTACGACCCGGCCTGGTCCGCGCACTCACCCGGGGCGTGGGGGCGGCTGCTCGGGATGCGCCTGCTGGCCGAGGTCCCGGGGACGGTGCTGGTCGACAGCTGCATCGACCCGCGCCGGTACCCCGACGAGACGATGCTCTACCCCGACCGCGTGGACCTGGTCTCGGTCACGTGCGCGGTGGGGAGCTGGCCGTCGCGGGGGCTGCTGTCGGCGATCGTGGCGGCGGGGCGGGTCCGTAGGTGGCTGCGGGAGCGGCGGGCAGAGGGGCCGCGCCGCCGTGGGCGAACCACCGCGCCCCCTGTCACCCCCTCGGCGTAACCTGGTGCTCGCACCCTCAGCCCGGACCGCCGCCTCGACCTCGGTCCGGGCCGCTCGTGCTGTCCCGGCGTGCCCCGCCTCTCGCTGCGGGGCGCGTCGACCCGTGCCCTGCCCGTGGACGACCGCCGTCGGTGACCCTGCTCGAAGGAACTCATGAACCTCACCGGAATCCTGCCCGCCCTCCTGGCCGACCCGACCGCGCACGCGGTCGTCGAGCACGTGCGCCTGCGGGGCGCGGTCGACGTCGTCGGACCGGTGGGCGTGCGTCCGCCGCTGCTGGCCGCGATGGCGGGGGCGACCGCGACCGGGGACATCGCCGGGGCGCAGAAGGGCGCCCCTGCCCAGGGCTCCCGCCCCCTCGTCGTGGTGACCGCGACGGGCCGTGAGGCCGACGAGCTCGCCGCGAGCGTGCGCGCCTACCTGCCCGACGAGCTGGGCGACCTGGTCGCGGTCCTGCCCGCGTGGGAGACGCTGCCGCACGAGCGCCTGTCGCCGCGCAGCGACACGGTCGCCAAGCGGCTCGCGGTGTTCCGCCGCCTCGCGCACCCGACCAGCGAGATCAGCCAGTCCGGGCCGGTGCGCGTCCTGGTCATGCCGGTCCGGGCCCTGCTGCAGCCGGTCGTCGAGGGCCTGGGGGACCTGGTGCCCGTCGAGCTCAGCACGGGCGAGACGGCCGACCTCACGGACGTCGCCGAGCGCCTGAGCGCGGCCGCGTACCAGCGCGTGGACATGGTCGAGCGGCGCGGCGAGTTCGCGGTGCGCGGCGGCATCCTCGACGTGTTCCCGCCGACCGAGGACCACCCGCTGCGCGTCGAGTTCTGGGGCGACGAGGTCACCGAGATCCGCTGGTTCGCGGTCGCGGACCAGCGCAGCCTGGAGATCGCGGACCACGGGGTGTGGGCACCGCCGTGCCGCGAGATCCTCCTGACGGACGCGGTCCGCGCCCGCGCGGCGGAGCTGATCGAGACGCTCCCCGGCGCGACCGACATGCTCGACAAGCTTGCCGCCGGCATCGCGGTCGAGGGCATGGAGTCCCTCGCGCCGGTCCTCGTGGACCGCATGCTGCCCGTCCTGGAGCTCGTCCCCGACGACGCCCTGCTCGTCATCAACGACCCCGAGCGCGTGCGCCGCCGCGCGCACGACCTCGTCGCGACGACCGAGGAGTTCCTCGCCGCCGCCTGGACAGGCGCCGCCGCGGGCGGCTCGACCCCGATCAACCTCTCGGCCGCGTCGTTCGAGACGTTCGCCGACGTCCACGACGTCGCCGAGCGTCGCGGCCTCGGGTGGTGGACGCTCAGCCCGTTCGGCCTCGACGAGGGCTCCACCCCCGACGGCGAGGCGCACCCGGGCGACGAGCTCCCAGGAGGCGAGGGCCCGACGTCGGGCATGGGCACCGACGGCGTGACCACCTTCACCGTGCCCGCGCGCAACGTCGAGTCCTACCGCGGCGACGTCGAGCGCGCGCTCGACGACCTGCGCTCGCTCCAGCACGCGGGCTGGCGCCTGGTCCTGACGACCGAGGGCCACGGCCCCGCGCGCCGCATGACCGAGCAGCTCTCCGCGGTCGACACCGCGGCGCGCCTGGTCGCGTCGATCGACACCGAGCCCGAGGGCGGCGTCGTGCTCGTGACGCCCGCCCCCGTGGGGCCGGGCTTCGTCGCACCAGAGCTCAGGCTCGCGGTGTTCAGCGAGTCGGACCTCACGGGACGCCAGGGGTCGAGCACGCGCGACATGCGCAAGATGCCCTCGCGGCGGCGCAACGTCGTCGACCCCCTCGCGCTGCGCGCGGGCGACTACGTGGTGCACGAGCAGCACGGCGTCGGGAAGTTCGTCGAGCTCGTGCAGCGCACGCTCGGCACGGGCGGCAACGCCGCGACGCGCGAGTACCTCGTCATCGAGTACGCGAGCAGCAAGCGCGGCCAGCCGGGCGACCGCCTGTTCGTGCCCTCCGACCAGCTCGACCAGGTCACCAAGTACACGGGCGGCGAGTCGCCCAGCCTGAACAAGATGGGCGGCTCGGACTGGGCCAAGACCAAGAGCCAGGCGCGCAAGCACGTCAAGGAGATCGCGGGCGAGCTCATCCGCCTCTACAGCGCGCGCATGGCCACGCAGGGGCACGCGTTCGGCCCCGACACCCCGTGGCAGCGCGAGCTCGAGGACGCGTTCGCGTACGTCGAGACGCCCGACCAGCTCGTCACGATCGACGAGGTCAAGGCCGACATGGAGAAGCCCGTCCCCATGGACCGGCTCGTGTGCGGCGACGTCGGGTACGGCAAGACCGAGATCGCGGTCCGCGCGGCGTTCAAGGCCGTGCAGGACGGCAAGCAGGTCGCGGTCCTCGTGCCCACGACGCTCCTGGTCCAGCAGCACTTCCAGACCTTCGCCGAGCGCTACTCGGCGTTCCCCGTCACCGTCAAGGCGCTCTCGCGCTTCCAGACCGAGGCCGAGTCCAAGGAGACGGTCGAGGGGCTCAAGGACGGGTCGGTCGACGTCGTGATCGGCACGCACCGCATCATCTCGGGGTCCATCAAGTTCAAGGACCTGGGCCTGGTCATCATCGACGAGGAGCAGCGGTTCGGCGTCGAGCACAAGGAGACGCTCAAGCAGCTCCGGACCAACGTCGACGTGCTCGCGATGAGCGCGACCCCCATCCCGCGCACGCTCGAGATGGCCGTCACGGGCATCCGCGAGATGTCGACGCTCGCGACCCCGCCCGAGGAGCGCCACCCCGTGCTCACGTACGTGGGGGCCTACGAGGAGAAGCAGATCTCGGCGTCGATCCGCCGCGAGCTGCTGCGCGAGGGCCAGGTCTTCTACGTGCACAACAAGGTCGAGACGATCGACCGCACGGCCCAGCGCCTGCGCGAGCTCGTCCCCGAGGCCCGCATCGGGGTCGCGCACGGCAAGATGAGCGAGGCCCAGCTCGACCAGACGATCACGGCGTTCTGGGAGAAGGAGCTCGACGTCCTGGTCTGCACCACGATCATCGAGACCGGCCTCGACATCTCCAACGCCAACACGCTCATCCTGGAGCGTGCCGACATGCTCGGCCTGTCCCAGCTCCACCAGCTTCGCGGTCGTGTGGGCCGTGGACGCGAGCGCGCGTACGCGTACTTCCTGTACCCGCCCGAGCGCCCGCTGACCGACACCGCGCACGACCGCCTCGCGACCATGGCCGCCAACACGGACCTCGGCGCGGGCATGCAGATCGCCATGAAGGACCTCGAGATCCGCGGCGCGGGCAACCTGCTGGGCGGCGAGCAGTCGGGGCACATCGCGGGCGTCGGGTTCGACCTGTACGTGCGCATGGTCGGGGAGGCCGTGGCGTCGTTCAAGGGCGAGGTCGAGGAAGAAGCCCCCGAGGTCTCGATCGAGCTCCCGGTCGATGCGCACATCCCGCACGACTACATCGCGCACGAGCGCCTGCGCCTCGAGGCGTACCGCAAGATCGCGGCGGCCCAGGACGAGCCCGCGCTCGCCGAGGTGCGGGCCGAGCTCGTCGACCGCTACGGTGCGCTCCCCGAGGTCGTCGAGGCGCTGTTCGCGGTAGCGGACTTCCGCAACCACGCGCGCCGCGCGGGGCTCGCGGACGTCACGGCGCAGGGCAAGTTCGTGCGCTTCGCGCCCGTCGACCTCCCGGAGTCCGCGGAGCTGCGACTCAAGCGCCTCTACCCGGGCACCATGCTCAAGCCCGCGATCCGCGCGTTCCTCGTCCCCTTCCCGACGACGGCGCGCATCGGAGGCCGTCCGCTGCGGGGCATGGAGGTGCTCGCCTGGGCGCGTCAGCTCATCGACGCGGTCATCACGGGCGACGTCAGCGCAGCGGCGACGGTGGGGACGTCGAAGCGGTAGCCGTCTCCGGTGCGGCGGCGGGGACCGCGGTGGGCGACGTGCCCGCGTCGGCGAGCGGCGTCGTCGGGCCGGGGGAGTCCGGCGCCGCGCTCGCCGCCGCGCGCCGCCGCCGCCCCCAGCGGTTCACGATCAGGTGGCGGGCGGGCTCCTCGACGAACCGGTAGAGCGCGTAGGCCAGCACCCCGGCGGCGACCGTGATCACGGCCGCGGCGAGCACCCCCGTCAGGGGGGTGTCGAGCACACGACGGATCACGAGCTCGTGCACCAGGTAGAACGCGTACGAGGCCGAGCCCGCGACGATCAGGATGCGGTGCGTCAGCACGGACCGCCGGCCGCGCAGGTCGCGCTCGGCGCAGAGCATGAGGAACAGCGCGAACGGCAGGACGAGCCCGACCCGGGCCACGGCCTCGGTCGCGTGCGTGAGCTCGGCCGCGACGAGCACCGCCGCGAGGATCCCGAGCACCCCGGCCCACGGGACCCGGGACCGGTGGCCCTCGACGAACGCGAGGCCCGCGACGACGCCCAGCACGAACTCGGGGAACCGGGCGAGGGGGAAGTGGTAGAGCACCTGGTACGTCGTGGGGGCCACGAGCGTCGCGGCGAGCGGGATCGCGAGCGCCACGAGGGTCACGACCAACCGGGTCCGGGGCGACCAGCGCCGCAGCAGAGGCAGGAGGAACGGGAAGGCGAGGTAGAACGCGAGCTCGCACGACAGCGACCACGCGACGCCGTTGAGCCCGTACACGACCGCCGGGTCCAGGGACCAGGCCTGGAGCAGCAGGACGTTGGCGCCGATGATGCGCCCGGTCACGGGCGGGCTGCCCAGGACCAGGGCGATGACGAGGGCCGCGACCAGCGTCACGAGGTGGTCGGGGTAGATGCGCGCGACACGGCGCAGGTAGAAGCCGCTGCGGGGGAGCGCGGGGTTGGCGGTCCACGTCAGGATGAAGCCCGACAGGACGAAGAACAGCGCGACGCCGGTGCTGCCGTAGTAGGCCCCGGGGATGTCGAGCACCTGCCAGTAGTCCAGGTGGAACACCAGGACCGCCGCGGCGGCGACCGCGCGGATCGCCGTGAGGGAGGGGAGCTGGCGCGGGGCGCTGCTCGTCTCCGCCGGAGTCGTCATCGAGGTCCCCTGCCGCTGGTGCGCGGCCCCGTCGAGAGGCCGCTCTTGCATCGTGGGCGCCCGGGCGGCAGGGGGTCAAGGATGAAGTGTGGTCCCGTCCTCGGGCGCCCCCGCCGAGGACGAGCGCCCCTCGACGGCGGCGACGCCCCCGTCGAGGGCGTCGCGGTAGCGCACCACGGCCACGAGGAACACGAGCACCGCGATCATCTCGAGGGTCTCCTCGCCGAGCACCGCGAGCTGTCCGACGAACGTCGCCCGGTCGAAGCCCTGGTCCTCGAGCAGCCCAGCGATCGCCTCGAAGCCGACGGCACCGGCCACGTAGAGGACCCCGGCGAGCGCCATGGGGCGCAGGAACCTGCTCGGCAGTCCCCACAGGAGCGGGACGACGATCGCGGCCACGACGAGCGCGAGCGGGCCGTAGAACGCGATCCAGCCGTTGAAGGGCAGGTCGGCGATGCTCCGGAAGTGCTCTTCGAGCGAGGTCCCCAGGTGCTCGTGGAAGCTCGTCATCTCGTCGATCGACAGGTAGAGGAGCACGAACGCGACGAGCCCCCAGGCCCAGCGCCGAGCGGGGACGGGCTCGACGTGCAGCAGGTCGCCCGTGACGAGGCCCGTCGAAGCCAGCAGGACCACGGTGAACCAGGTGGGGACGTTGACCTCCTCGTCCATGCTGAAGTAGTGGACGAGCGGCTCGATCACGCCGCCGTGCAGGTCGGCGCCCTTCTCGAGGAAGTTGGCGAGGAGGTGCAGCACGGCCAGGATCGCGATCGCCAGCGCGAGGCGGCGGACGAGGACCCGGACAGGCACGGTGACACGCAGCATGAGTGCTCCATCGACGACCCAGGCGAGCTCACGCTCGGCTCGGCGACCCTAGCAGCGGAGCCGGGGACGTGACGACCGCCACACCGGTCGTGCGCATCCATACCGCCTGGTCGGTGAGATAGTTGTCGCATCATGTTTCTCGACCTGAGCGCTCCCACGCGCACCCCCAGCACCGGACGGCACGGCTCGACGAGCGCCGCCCGCTGTTGTCGCTGTCTCTGAACAGCCGCTGACAGGCGGCGTCCGTCGTGGGTGCCCCCCGACGTGACCGCCCCTGACGCACAGGTCTGATCCTCCGGCTCTCCCGTCGCACGCGTCGTCGTGCCCCGTGATCGCAGCGCCCCGCTCCGTCGGCCGCGCTCGTGACGCCCCGAGCCCCTCCCGGTCTCCGCCGCCCGGCCCCCGCCACCCGTCGGACGACCGTGCTCCACGAACCCCTCACCACCTCGTCCCGTGACCTCGCGGGAGCGGGGTGGTCCCCGTGCAGCCCCGCTGCACCTTCTGGAACGGAAGAACCCCCATGAGAACCCTCAAGGCAGCCGCCGCGGTCCTGGCGACGACCCTCCTGCTCGCCGCGTGCGGCTCGGGCGGGTCCGGCGGTGCGAGCAGCAGCGCTGCGGCAGGCGCGGACGCAGAGATCGTCATCGGCTCGACCAACGAGCCCACCGGGCTGGTCCGCAACGTCGGCGGCAGCTCGGGCGTCTCGCAGACCATGACGCGCAACGTGTTCGAGGGCCTGACCTCGGTGGACGTCGACGGCGAGGTCGTCCCGACCCTCGCGAAGGACTGGGACGTCTCCGAGGACGGCCTCGTCTACACGTTCCACCTGCAGCCGGGCGTCACGTTCCACGACGGGTCCGCGCTGAGCGCGCAGGACGTCGTCTGGAGCATCTCGCAGACCATCGCGCCCGAGTCCAAGAGCGCACGCAAGAACGACCTGTCGGTCATCTCCGCGATCACGGCCCCCGACGACGCCACGGTGCAGCTCGACCTGTCGCGCCGCAGCCAGTCCCTGCCGTTCTACCTCGCGTCGGTCACGATCGTCCGGGACGGTGACACCGAGCTGACGAGCGAGAACGGCACGGGCCCCTACCGCTTCGTCGAGTGGACGCAGGGCGACCACCTCACGATCGAGCGCAACGACGACTACTGGGGCACCCCCGCCAAGAACTCGGGGGTCACGTTCCGCTTCTTCCAGGACACGACCGCGCTCAACAACGCGCTCCTGACCGGCGACCTCGACCTGGTCATCGCCGAGGACTCCCCGGACCAGCTCGTGCAGTTCGAGGGGAACGACGAGTTCACCATCACCGAGGGCACCTCGACGACCAAGCAGATCTGGGCCTTCAACGACCGCGTCGCGCCCTTCGACGACGTCCGCGTCCGCCAGGCGCTCTACAAGGCGATCGACCGCGAGAAGATCCTCGACGCCGTGTGGGACGGGCGTGGCCAGGTCATCGGCTCGATGGTCCCGCCGACCGACCCGTGGTTCGTCGACCAGGCCGACGTCCACGCCTACGACCCGCAGGCAGCCAAGGACCTGCTCGCGCAGGCCGGCGTGAGCGACCTGAGCATCGCGGTCGACTACGTCGCGGGCGACCCGTCCGAGACCATCGCCCAGCTCCTCCAGGCGGACCTGAAGGCCGTGGGCGTCACGCTCACGCTCAACCCGATCGACGACGCGACCTGGTACCAGAAGATCTACACGGACCACGACTTCCAGACCACGCTCATGGGCCACGTGAACCCGCGCGACGTCGTCTGGTACGCGAACCCTGACTTCTACTGGGGCTACGACAACAAGGACGTCCAGCAGTGGGTCGCGGACGCCGACCAGGCGGCCACGACCGACGAGCAGACGGCCCTGCTGACGAAGGTCAACGAGACCATCGGGCAGGAGGCGGCGAGCGCCTGGCTGTACCTCGACCCGCAGATCCGGGTCGCGCGCGCCGAGATCACGGGCTTCCCGGTGAACCAGGTGACGGAGAGCTTCTACGTCGCCGACATCGTGCGGGAAGGCTGACCGAGCACCCATGTCCCGCTACCTCCTGACGCGCGTCGGCACGCTGCTGCTGTCGTTGGTCCTCGCGAGCGTCGTGGTCTTCGCCGTCCTCCGGTTCCTGCCGGGGGACAGCGCGGGCACCTCGCTCGGTGTGGGCACCACGAGCGACCAGCTCGACCAGCTGCGTGCCGACCTCGGCACCGACCAGCCCCTGTGGACGCAGTACGGGCAGTGGGTCGCGGGACTGTTCTCGGGCAGCGCGGGGACGTCGTTCGTCTCGCGCCTGCCCGTGGGGGAGCTGATCGCGAGCAAGCTGCCGATCACGCTGCCGCTGAGCCTCGCGGCCTTCGCGGTCTCGGTGCTCGTGTCGGTGCCGCTCGGGGTGGTCGCGGCGGTCCGGCGCCGCGGCGTCGTGGGCGTCGCGGTCTCGGCCGTGTCCCAGCTCGGCGTCGCGGTGCCGGTCTTCTGGGTCGGCGTGATCCTGGTGTGGGTCTTCGCGCTCGAGGCGGGGGTCCTGCCGCCCGGCGGGTTCCCGCGCCAGGGCTGGGAGGACCCCGCGGCGGCCGTCCGCTCGCTCGTGCTACCCGTGGCGACCGTGGCCATCGCGATGTCGTCCGTCATGGTGCGTTACGTGCGGTCGGCGACGCTCGACGTCCTGGACCAGGACTACGTCCGCACGGCCCGATCGCTCGGCTACGGCCGGTGGCACGCCCTGGCGCGCCACGGGCTGCGCAACGGCGCGGTCCCGGTCGTCGCGATCCTCGGCATCGAGCTCGCGACCTCGCTCCTGGGGGCCGTGGTCGTGGAGAACGTCTTCGCGCTGCCCGGCCTCGGCACGCTCCTGGTGTCGTCGGTCGCGGGGCGCGACCTGCCCGTCGTGCAGGCCCTCGTCCTAGGTCTGACGGCCTTGGTCCTCGTCACGAACTTCCTGGTCGACCTCGCCCAGCGCGGCATCGACCCCCGGCTGCGTGCCGGTTCTGCCCTCGGAGGCGCACGATGAGCATCGACCTGGGCGGGGAGATCCCCGTCGTCGAAGGATCCGGGCGCCTGGCCCCGGTGCGGGAGGAGGGAGTGCTCGCGCCGTCGCCCGGGGACGGCGGTGCCTCGCGTGCCCGACGGCGGAGCGTCAGCCCGTCGTTCGTGGCGGGTCTCGTCATGGTCGGCCTGGTCGCGGTCGTCGGTGTCGTCGCGGTCTTCTGGACGCCGTACGACGTGGGCGTGGGCGCGGCCGGCACGGGCGGGCGGCTCGAGGGACCGAGCGCCCAGTTCTGGGCGGGCACCGACCGCCTCGGGCGTGACCTGCTGAGTCAGCTCATGGGAGGGGCCACGGTCGCGATGACCGTGGCGATCGCCTCGGTCGTCATCGCGGGCCTGCTGGGCATCACGATCGGCGTGGTCGCCGCGGCGACCACCCGGTGGGCCGACGTCGCGCTCCTCAACGTCATCGACCTGATGATCGCCTTCCCGACCCTGCTGCTGGCCATGCTCATCGTGACGGTCCGCGGGGCCTCGCTGACCTCGGCGATCGTCGCGATCGGCATCTCGGGGGCGGCGGTGATCGCGCGCGTCACGCGGGTCAACGCCGCGCGCGTGCTGCGCGAGGACTACGTGACGGCCGCGACGGCGTCGGGCACCGGATGGTGGGGGACGATCCTGCGCCACGTCCTGCCCAACGTCGCGCCCACCCTGCTGGTGCAGCTCATGCTGCTCGCGGGTGGCGCGATCCTCGCCGAGGCGTCGCTGTCCTACCTGGGGCTCGGCTCGCCGACCGCCCTGTCCTGGGGGCGGCTGCTCAGCGCCGCCCAGAAGTCCGTCGCGGTCCAGCCGCTCGGGGCGATCCTGCCCGGGCTGCTCATCGCGTGGACCGTGCTCGGCCTGAACCTCCTGGGAGACGGCATCCGTGAACGGACCGACCCGAGCCTGCGAGGCGACCGATGACCGCGAGGGACCCGATGACCGCGACCCCCACGACGAGCCCCACCGGGCTCGAGGTGCGCGACCTGACGGTGCGGACGTCGTCGGGCCGGGTGCTGCTCGACCACGTGAGCTGGCGCGTCGCGCCCGGCGAGCGGCTCGGCGTGATCGGCGAGTCCGGCTCGGGCAAGTCGCTCACCGCGGCCGCGGTCCTCGGGCTGCTGCCCGACGGCATGACCGCGACCGGGCAGGTCCTGCTCGACGGGACCGACCTGCTCACGCTCGGCGAACGCGCGCTGCGACGCGTGCGCGGGGCGCGCATCGCCATGGTCTTCCAGGAGCCCCTCACGGCGCTCGACCCGCTCATGACGATCGGTCGGCAGATCGCCGGGCCGCTGCGCCTGCACCGCAAGGTCTCGCGCGCACGTGCCGCCGAGATCGCCGCCGACCTGTGCCGCCTCGTGCGCCTCGACGACACCGAGCGCATCCTCGGGTCGTACCCCTGGCAGCTCTCGGGCGGGCAGCGCCAGCGCGCGTGCCTCGCCATGGCGCTCGCGTGCGAGCCCGACGTGCTCATCGCAGACGAGCCCACCACCGCGCTCGACGTGACCGTCCAGGCCGAGATCCTCGACCTGCTCGACGACCTGATCGAGCGCACCGGCACCGCCCTGGTCTTCGTGTCGCACGACCTGCCGGTCGTCGCCCGCGTCACGCGCGATCTCGTCGTCATGCGGCACGGGAAGGTCGTCGAGGCCACGAGCGTCGACCGTGCGCTCACGGAACCCGAGGACCCGTACACCCGGACGCTGCTCGCCGCCGCGCGCGCCGTGACCCACCTGCCGACCCTGCACCCGACCGCTCCCGCCCTGCACCCGACGACCCTGGAGGACCGATGAGCGACCAGCCCGCCGAGGGTGACGCCCTGCTCGCCGGGGGTGACCGGAACCCCGCCGAGGGTGACGCCCCACCGTTCGTCGCGCTCGACGGGGTGTGGCGCGAGTTCGGCGGATCTCGCCGCACGCCCCCGACGGTGGCGCTCGCGGGCGTCGACCTCGCGGTCCGTGCGGGCCGCAGCGTGGGGATCGTGGGGGAGTCGGGCGCGGGGAAGTCGACGCTGCTGCGTCTGCTGCTCGGGCTCGACAGCCCGACGCGCGGCACGGTCTCCTACCGCGGCGCGCCCCTGGACCGGCGGGACCGCGCACTCATGCGACGGTACCGGCGGGAGGTGCAGGTCGTCCTCCAGGACCCGCGCACGTCGCTCGACCCGCGGATGACGGTCGCCCGGATCGTCGCCGAGCCGCTGCGCTCGCTCAAGATCGGCGGCGACGTCTCGGCGCGCGTGGACGAGGTGCTGGGATGGGTCGGCCTCGACCCCGACGCCCGGACGAAGTACCCGGCACAGTTCTCGGGCGGCCAGCGCCAGCGCATCGCGATCGCCCGCGCCCTCGCGCCGTCGCCGTCGGTCCTGGTGGGCGACGAGCCCGTGAGCGCGCTCGACGTGTCGGTCCGCGAACAGGTCATGGACCTGCTGCGCCGTCTCCAGGGCGAGCTCGGGCTCACGCTCGTCCTGGTCAGCCACGACATGGCGATCGTCGGGCAGCTGTGCGAGGAGGCCGTGGTGCTGCGCGGGGGAGAGGTCGTCGAGGCCGGTCCGACGCGCGATGTGCTGACCCGGCCCGCGGCCGCGTACACGCGCGAGCTGCTCGCGGCGGTGCCGACGCTGCCGTGAGCCACCCGGCCTGCCGGGGAAGGCGCGCCGTCGACGCGACGGCGCGCTCCGCCGTCGGGCCTGCGCGCGAGCTCGCGGGGGATCGAGGGACGCGCGCCCCGCGCAGGACGACCTGCAACCTTCTTGCCTGTCCGAAAGGGCTGACACGTCCCATCCGTCTGTGTAATCTTTCAGCAAGAATCCGCAAATCTCTGCAAAGCGGCAGGATGCGGGCTCAGCCGGTCGATCGGACCGGGGCACGAGGCAGGGGAAGCGGTAGACGCGCCGGCGCCGACGCCGGGGCGAGGACGGGCAGCCACGCGCCGATGCGGGGCTGTGCGCAGCACCGAAACGGAGAACGCAGCAATGATGCTCAACCGAACAACCAGACCTGTCCGGACCAAGCCGCGGCGCAGACTTCTCGCCGGGCTCACGGCGCTCGCCGTGGTCACGTCGGGACTCGTCGCCGGGGCCCTGCCCGCCGCAGCCAAGGCACCGACCCCCTCGCCCGTGGTCGCGTCCGAGAACGGTCGCGGAAACGTCGTCCTCAACATGTTCCAGTGGACGTGGGACGCGGTCGCCGCCGAGTGCACCAGCACGATCGGGCCCGCCGGGTTCGGCTACGTCCAGGTCTCCCCGCCCCAGGAGCACATCCGGGGCACCGCGTGGTGGACCTCCTACCAGCCCGTGAGCTACAAGATCGAGTCCAAGCTCGGCAACCGCGCCGAGTTCCAGAACATGGTGAGCACGTGCAGGACCGCCGGCGTGGGCATCGTGGTCGACGCGGTCGTCAACCACATGGCGGGAGCCGACACCGGGTCGGGCACGGGCACGGGCGGGACCGGCTACTCGATCGACAGCTTCCCCGGCGCGCCCTACGGGTACGACGACTTCAACGACTGCCGCGCCAACATCACCAACTACGGCGACCGGTACAACGTCCAGAACTGCCGCCTCGTCTCGCTCCAGGATCTGCGCACCGGCTCCGACTACGTGCGCGGCAAGATCGCGGGCTACATGAACGACCTGCTCGGCCTGGGCGTCGCAGGCTTCCGCATCGACGCGGCCAAGCACATCCCGGCCGCCGACCTCGAGGCCATCAAGGCGAAGCTGACCGACCCGAGCGTCTACTGGGTCCACGAGGTCATCGGGGCCGGGGGAGAACCCGTTCAGCCCTCCGAGTACCTGGGCAGCGGGGACTCGCACGAGTTCAACTACGCGCGCACCCTCAAGAGCCGCTTCGACGGCAGCATCGCGAGCCTCGACGAGATCGGCAACGGGCTGCTCACCTCCGACCGCGCCGGGGTCTTCGTCGACAACCACGACACCGAGCGCAACGGCGAGACCATGAACTACAAGTGGGGCGCCAAGTACAAGCTCGCCAACGCGTTCATGCTCTCCTGGCCCTACGGCTCGCCGTCGGTCTACACCGGCTACACGTGGACCGACAAGGACGCGGGCGCCCCCGGCGCCACCACCACGTCCGTCCCCGACGCGAGCTGCTCCGACAGCGCGTGGACCTGCACGCAGCGCTGGACCGAGATCGCCGGCATGGTCGGCTTCCACAACACCGTCGAAGGCACGTCCGTCACGAACTGGTGGGACGACGGCAGCAACAACATCGCGTTCGGCCGCGGGGCCAAGGGCTACGTGGCGATCAACAACACGGCCTCCGCCGTGACGCGCACCTACCAGTCCTCGCTGCCCGCGGGCACGTACTGCGACGTCGTGGCCGCCAAGGACTGCTCCGTGACGCGGGCCGTGAGCGCGTCGGGGACGTTCACCGCGACCGTCCCGGCCTACGGGGCGATCGCGCTGCACGTCGGGAAGACGGGCGGCACGCCGTGCACGGTCGACTGCCCGACCACCTCGGCCACCACGGTCTACTACTCGACCACGAAGGGGTGGAACGCGTACAAGGTCCACTACAAGGTCGGGGCGGGCGCCTGGACGACGGCCCCCGGGGCCGACATGACGGCGGCCTGCACGGGCTGGGTCTCGCGCGAGATCCCCGCGAACGGGGCGACGATCACCGCCGCGTTCACCAACGGCTCCGGCACCTGGGACAACAACGGCGGCAAGGACTACGCCCTGACCGGGCAGCATGCCCAGGTCTCCGGCGGCGTCGTGACCGCGGGCAACCCGTGCGCGGGGAGCGGCGGGGGCGCCGGTGAGACCGACGGCGACGCCAGCTTCTCCGTCGACGCCACGACCGTCCTGGGGCAGAACGTCTACGTCGTGGGCAGCATCCCCGCCCTCGGCTCGTGGGCGCCCGCCGCGGCCAAGCCCCTGTCCTCGGCGACGTACCCCGTGTGGAAGGTCGTGCTCGACCTGCCCGCCGGCACCACCTTCGAGTACAAGTACGTCAAGAAGGACGGCGCGGGCACCGTGGTCTGGGAGAGCGGCGCCAACCGCACGGCGACGGTCGGGGCGAACGGGGCGGTGACGCTCACCGACACCTGGAGGTAGCCGGCTCCCGCCAGACAGCGGACCGGAGGGCTCCCGTCCGGGGCCCTCCGGTCCGTCTCCCTACGATGGGCGCATGACCACGAGCGAGCCGAACCACCCCGGTCCCGTCGACCCCCTGCGCGAGTCCGTCGCCGTCATGGACAGGCTCTACTCGCCCGGCGGGTGCCCGTGGGACCGCGAGCAGACGCACGAGACCCTCGTCCGCTACCTTCTGGAGGAGGCGCACGAGCTCGCCGAGGCCATCGAGACGGGCGACCGCGCGGGCATGCGCGAGGAGCTCGGTGACCTGCTGCTCCAGGTCCTGTTCCACGCGCGCATCGCGAGCGAGGACCCGGTCGCCCCGTTCACGGTCGACGACGTCGCGGCCGACCTCGTGACCAAGCTCGTCAGGCGTCACCCGCACGTGTTCGCGGACGCCGCCGTCACCACGGGCGACGGTCACGCTGCCCTGTACGCGCAGTGGGACGAGATCAAGCAGCAGGAGAAGCAGCGCGAGTCGGTCCTCGAGGGGATCCCCCTCGCGCAGGGCGCGCTGGCCCGCGCGCAGAAGGTCCTGTCCCGCGCGCAGCGCGCTGGGCTGGGGGAGGCCGTCGGGGGTCCCGGCCCGACGGCGGTCGTCGCGCCGGTCCCTCCCGTCGTCCCGGGTGAGACGGGGGACGGGAGGGGAGCGACGTCGTCGGGCATGCCGGGCGACGCGCTGGAAAGGGCGTACGGTCACGAGCTGCTCGAGGTCGTGCGTCGCGCCCAGGCCGACGGGGTGGACGCCGAGACGGCGCTGCGGGTCGCGCTGCTCGAGGTCGAGCAGGCGATCGTCTCCGCCGAGGGTGACGCGCCCGCCCGCCGGGGGTGACGCGCCCGCCCGCCGAGGGTGACGCGCCCGCCCGCCGGGGGTGACGGACACGCCCACCGAGGGGGACCGAGGCGTCACCCTCGGCATCACAGCACGTCACCCTCGGCGCGCCAGGCGTAGACGGACGGCCGACATGCGGGCGATCGTGTCCACGAGGCGACGCCCGAAGCACTATGTGTTCCCGACCACTAGGCTGGGTTGCGACAACCCCGGACGCGCCCGACCGCCATCGTCGCCTGCCCTGCGCTCCGGACCTGGAAGCAGCTGAAGGAGCAACCGTGGCAAGCATCGAAGCCGTTGGAGCACGCGAGATTCTCGACTCGCGCGGAAACCCCACCGTCGAGGTCGAGGTCGTGCTCGACGACGGTACCTTTGCCCGCGCAGGCGTCCCCTCGGGCGCCTCGACCGGCGCTTTCGAGGCCGTCGAGCGTCGTGACGGCGACAAGTCCCGCTACCTGGGCAAGGGTGTCGAGGGCGCGGTCAACGCCGTCATCGACGAGATCGCCCCCGAGCTGCTCGGCTTCGAGGCCGAGGACCAGCGCCTCATCGACCAGGCGCTGATCGAGCTCGACGGCACGCCGAACAAGGGCAAGCTCGGCGCGAACGCCATCCTCGGTGTCTCGCTCGCGGTCGCGAAGGCCGCCGCGAAGAGCTCGGGCCTGGACCTGTACCGCTACGTCGGCGGCCCGAACGCGCACGTCCTGCCCGTCCCGATGATGAACATCCTCAACGGTGGGTCGCACGCCGACTCCAACGTCGACATCCAGGAGTTCATGGTCGCCCCGATCGGCGCCACGTCGTTCCGTGAGGCGCTGCGCACCGGTGCAGAGGTCTACCACTCCCTGAAGTCCGTGCTCAAGAGCAAGGGCCTCGCGACGGGTCTCGGCGACGAGGGTGGCTTCGCCCCCAACCTGCCGAGCAACCGTGACGCGCTCGACCTGATCCTCGTCGCGATCGAGCAGGCCGGCTTCACGCCGGGCAAGGACGTGGGCCTCGCGCTCGATGTCGCCGCGACCGAGTTCTTCAAGGACGGCGCGTACCAGTTCGAGGGCAAGGCCACGAGCTCGGACGACATCATCGCCTACTACAAGCAGCTCGTGGCGGACTACCCGCTGGTCTCGATCGAGGACCCGCTGTCCGAGGACGAGTGGAGCGCCTGGTCGCAGCTCGTGGCCGAGGTCGGCGACAAGGTCCAGATCGTCGGCGACGACCTGTTCGTCACCAACCCGGAGCGTCTCGCCAAGGGCATCGAGCTCAAGTCCGCGAACTCGCTGCTCGTGAAGCTCAACCAGATCGGCACGCTCACGGAGACGCTCGACGCCGTCGAGCTCGCGCAGCGCAACGGCTTCACCGCGATGGTCTCGCACCGTTCGGGCGAGACCGAGGACACGACGATCGCGGACCTGTCCGTCGCGGTCAACGCCGGCCAGATCAAGACCGGTGCTCCCGCCCGTGGCGAGCGCATCAACAAGTACAACCAGCTCCTGCGCATCGAGGAGGCCCTGGACGACGCGGCTCGCTACGCCGGTGCCTCGGCGTTCCCGCGCTGGAAGGCGTGAGCTGACGCTCTCCCGCTGAGCACGGTCTGACCCTCCGGTCCGACCGCAGTCGGCGCCCGGACGCCCGGTGGTTCCTCGG
>NZ_JBHUAD010000003.1:0-50431 GCF_042789955.1 Oerskovia sp. NPDC056781 | reverse complement strand
GTCCGTGGACGAGCCGGTCCCTGCGGGAGGTACGGAACCGGTCGGTGGCATCTGCTCGTGTCAGCGCAGCGTGTCGAGCTCTGCGGCGAGGTTGTCGGCCTCCGGGCCCACGATCACCTGGATGACGCGGCCCGAGCGCACCACGCCGAACGCCCCCGTGGCCTTGAGCCCGACCTCGTCGACGAGCGCCGGGTTGGTCACCTCGACGCGCAGCCTGGTGATGCAGGGTTCGAGGTCGACCACGTTCGACTGGCCACCGAGCGCCTCGAGGATCTGCTGTGCCTTGCTCATCTACGAACTCCTGACTCCTGTGCTGCGGGCGCCGTTGCCGGGGGAAGGCCTGCGAACAGGCCTCTTTCCTCCACCCTAGTCTCACAGCACGGGCCGGCGAGGGAGAACAGCGGGCGATTTCCCCGCCCGACGGCGCCACGCACCACCCGCCCGCTCGGCAGGTCCCGCTCGTCCCGCCCCCTCGGGTCCTCGCGCTGGGCGACCCGGACGCCGGACCCGTGCGCCGCCGTCGGGCGGGCGCGTCTGCCGCGGCCACGCGCGGCTGCCCGCTTGGCGCTCGGCTCACGGCTGGGGAACACTGCCAGATAGGGGAACCCGGCCGACCGCCGGGACCGGGCGAGCTCAGGAGGACGTCGTGGCCAGCGAGGAACAGCGGACGATCACCGGCATCGGGGTGTGCCCCGGGAAGGTCGTCGGGCCGGTCGTCTTCCTGCCCGAACCGCTCGCGGAACCCTCCCCCGGGCTCCGCCTGCGTCCCACGGCCGACCTGCGCGCAGAGGCCGACCGCATCCCGGTCGCAGCCGCCCAGGTGCAGGCAGACCTCGAACGAGCCGCGGTCGCCGCGACCGGGGACACGCGCGACGTCCTGGAGGCCACGGCCGCGATGGCCGCCGACCCCACGCTCGCGGCCGACGCCGAACGGCGCGTCGTCGACGAGCACCTGATCGCCGAGCGTGCCGTGTGGGAGGCCGCCGAGTCGGTCGCGCAGCAGTTCGAGGCCCTCGGCGGGTACTTCGCCGAGCGCGCGCGCGACATCGCGGACGTGCGCGACCGGATCGTCGCCGCGCTCTCGGGCCGTCCCGCGCCGGGCGTGCCCGACCACCCCGAACCGTTCGTGCTCGTCGCGCTCGACCTGGCCCCGTCGGTGACCGCAGGCCTCGACCCGGCGCGCGTGCTCGCGATCGTGACCGACGGCGCCGGGCCCACGTCGCACACCGCGATCGTCGCCAACGCCATGGGCATCCCCGCGGTCGTCGCCGCGGCCGGGGCGAGCGAGGCGCTCGACGCGGGCGACACGGTCCTCGTCGACGGGTCGGCGGGGACGGTCCTGGTCCACCCCACGGACGAGCAGGTCGCGACCGCCCGGGCGCTCGCCGCGACCGTGCGGACCTTCTCGGGCGAAGGACGCACCGCGGACGGCCACCGGGTCCAGCTCCTGGCCAACATCGGCGACCCCGCGGGCGCCGAGCCCGCCGCGGCCGCCGGGGCCGAGGGCGTGGGGCTCTTCCGGTCCGAGTTCGCGTTCCTCGACCGCGAGGAGCCGCCGACGATCGCCGAGCAGGTCGCCGCCTACCGCACGGTCTTCCACGCCTTCCCCGGCCGCAAGGTCGTGATCCGCACGCTCGACTCGGGCGCGGACAAGCCCCTGCACTTCCTGTCGGTCGACGACGAGGAGAACCCTGCCCTCGGGGTCCGCGGGCTGCGCACCTCCGAGAAGTGGCCCGACCTCCTGGAGCAGCAGCTCGAGGCCATCTCGCTCGCGGCCGCGGCCGAGGAAGCCGTGGTGTGGGTCATGGCGCCCATGGTCTCGACCGTCGCCGAGACCGAGTGGTTCGTCTCCCGGTGCGCGGCCCACGGGCTCGACACCGCGGGCGTCATGATCGAGGTGCCCAGCGCGGCCCTGCTCGCCGGTCCCGTGCTCGCCCGCGCGCACTTCGCCTCGATCGGCACCAACGACCTCACGCAGTACACCATGGCGGCCGACCGCCTCCTCGGCTCGCTCGCGGAGCTCAGCGACCCCTGGCAGCCCGCGGTCCTCCAGCTCGTCGCCGCGACCTGCCGCGGCGGGGACCTCCAGGGGCGGCCCGTGGGCGTGTGCGGCGAGGCGGCGTCGAACCCCGTGCTCGCGGCCGTGCTCGTCGGGCTCGGCGTGTCCTCGCTGTCGATGACCGCGCGCGCGATCCCCGACGTCGCCGCGCTGCTGGGTGCGGTCACGATCGCCGAGTGCCGCGAGGTCGCGCAGCTCGCGCTCGCGGCCGAGAGCGCGGCCGACGCGCGCGCCACGGTCCGGGCGGCACTCCCGCAGCTCGACGAGCTGGGGCTGTGAGGAGCCCGACAGCGGCGAGCGTCACGTCGCCCGAACGCCCGGGCGTGCGCGACCGGATGGGATGATGGCCGCGTGACCAGCGATCCCGTCCCCCACCCCGGCGGCACGCCCGCACCGCTGCCCGGCGGCTCCCCCGCTGCCCTCCCGGTGACCCCCGCGGCACCGCGCCTGCGCGAGTCCGTCGCGTCCTCCGACAGCTTCTACGACGCGATCGGGGGGCACGAGACCTTCGTCCGGCTCGTCGACGTGTTCTACGAGGGAGTGGCCGCGGACCCCGTCCTCAAGCCCATGTACCCCGAGGAGGACCTCGGCCCCGCCAAGGTCCGGCTGACCATGTTCCTCGAGCAGTACTGGGGCGGGCCCACGACCTATTCGGAGCAGCGCGGCCACCCCCGCCTGCGCATGCGCCACGCCCCGTTCAAGGTCAACCCCGACGCGAGGGACCGCTGGCTCGCTCACATGCGTGCCGGCGTCGACTCGCTCGACCTCGCCCCGCTGCACGAGGCCACGCTCTGGGACTACCTGGAACGTGCTGCCCACTCGCTGATCAACACCTTCGAGGAGTGACGTGACCGACGTGACGGCCCCCCAGACGGCCTCGGCCGACCAGTCCGAGCACCGCGACCAGCCCGAGCCCCTGCGCACCAAGGTCACGGCGGACGAGCTCGCGCGCGACCCGCTCGGCAACCTGCTGCGCGCGCTCCAGCTCGAGGAGAAGCCCGCCGACGACTCGCGTTCCGACGGCGCCGACGTGCGCTTCGGCGGCCTGAGCGTCGACCAGCCCAACGCCCGGATCTACGGCGGCCAGGTCCTCGCCCAGGCGCTCATCGCCGCGGGCCTGACCGTCGAGGGTGATCGCCGACCCCACTCGATGCACGGGTACTTCCTGCGCGCGGGCGACCTCGACGCCCCCATCGAGTTCGCGGTCGAGAAGCTGCGCGACGGCCGCTCGTTCAGCGCACGTCGCACGCACGCCGTCCAGCACGGCAAGCCGATCCTGTCGATGATCGCGTCGTTCCAGGAGGAGCAGGACGGCGTCGAGCACACGTCGCCCATGCCCGAGGCCCCGGACCCCGAGACCCTGCCGTCGGCGTTCGACGAGCTCGGCAAGATCCCGCACCCCGCCGCGCGCTCACGCTCGCACGAGGCCGCGTTCGACCTGCGCCACGTGGGCGGCTCGCTCTACCTGGGCCCCGGTGCCGAGCGCACCGACCAGCAGATGGTGTGGATGAGGGCACGCGGCCCCGTCGAGGGCGACCAGCTCCTGCACCGCGCCCTCATGGCGTACGCGTGCGACCAGATCATGCTCGAGCCCGTGCTGCGCAAGACCGGGTCGAGCTGGGTCACGCCCGGTGCCTCGATCGCGAGCCTCGACCACGCCATGTGGTGGCACCGCGACGCACGCGTCGACGACTGGCTGCTCTACGTCCAGTCCTCGCCGAGCGCGCAGGGCGGGCGGGGCCTCGGCGCCGCACGCGTCTTCACGCGCGACGGTCGCCTCGTGGCGAGCATCGCGCAGGAGGGCATGCTGCGGCTGCCGGTCTGATCGCGCGGCTGACGAGCGAGTCGCCGGGGCACGGGGCAGGATGACCGGATGGTCCGCCTGCGCCGTGTCTCGGTCTCCTCTCCCGGGTACGGCCGACGCCGCCACGGGAAGGGGTTCTCGTACCTCGACGTGGACGGCTCCCGGCTGACCGATCCCGACGAGGTCGCCCGCTGCGCCCGCCTGGTCGTCCCGCCCGCCTGGTCTGACGTGTGGATCTGCCGGTTCCCGGACGGCCACATCCAGGCCTTCGGGTACGACGACGCGGGACGCGGCCAGTACCTGTACCACGACCAGTGGCGTGAGCGCAGGGCCCGCCGCAAGTTCGACCACGTCCTCGCGGTCGGCGCCCGGCTCCCTGCCGCGCGCCGCCGGGTCGCCAAGGACCTCGCGCTGGACGGGATGCCGCGGGCCAAGGTCCTCGCGCTCGCCTTCCGGCTCCTGGACCTCGCGTACTTCCGGGCAGGCAGCGAGGCGTACGCGAAGCAGAACGGCAGCTACGGGCTCGCGACCCTGCGCACCGAGCACGTGCGCGTGCGGCGCGACGGCTCGGTCCACTTCCACTACCCCGCGAAGTCGGGGCAGGTGCGCGACGTCGTCGTCGAGGACGAGCGGGTCCGCGAGATCGTCACGACGCTCGTGCGACGTCGGGACGCGGGCGACCTGCTCGCGTGGCGCGAGGAGACGCCGGGCGGCGTCGTCTGGCACGACGTGACGAGCGCGGACGTGACCGCCTATCTCAAGGAACACCTGGGCGAGGACGCGACCGCGAAGGACTTCCGCACCTGGCACGCCACCGTCCTGGCCGCCCGCGCCCTCGCGGACGCGGGTGCACCACCCGCCACGGCCCGCGCCCGGCGGGCCGTGGTCGCGGGCGTGGTCCGGGACGTCGCCGACGAGCTCGGCAACACCCCGGCCGTCGCCCGCTCGTCGTACATCGATCCTCGACTGGTCGACCTCTGGGAGCGCGGGCAGACCATCGAGCCGCTCCTGGGCGGGCGGCGCAGCCAGGCCGCGGCCGAGCGCGCCGTGCTGGACCTGCTCGGGTGACGGCCGGTCGCGAGCCGCCGTCCCCCGGGTCACCATGGGGAGCACCATGACTCCCACCGACGACGCCGCTCCCCCGCCCACCGCGACCGCCCCTGCCAGCGGGCCCACCGTGCCCGTCGCGGGGCCCCGACCTCTGACCGTCGCCGTCACGGGGGTGACGGGCTACGTCGGCGGCCGCCTCGTCCCCGAACTCCTGGGCGCCGGGCACCGCGTGCGCGCGATCGCCCGCCGCCCCGAACGCCTGGCCGGCCGCGAGTGGGCCCAGCACGTGGACCTGGTCCAGGCCGACGCGTCGGACCTCGACCAGATCCGTGAGGGCCTGCGGGGGGCGGACGTCGCGTACTACCTGATCCACTCGCTCGGCACGGGCCGCTCGTTCGCGACCCGCGACCGGCGCACGGCCCTGACGTTCGCCCGGGCGGCCCGCGAGGCGGGCGTCGGGCGGATCGTCTACCTGGGCGGCCTGTTCCCCGACGTCGACGACGCGGACCTGTCCCCGCACCTGGCCTCGCGCAAGGAGGTGGGCGAGATCCTGCTGGCCTCGGGCGTCCCGACGACGGTCCTGCAGGCCGCGGTGATCCTCGGGTCGGGCTCGGCGTCGTTCGAGATGATGCGCTACCTCACCGAGCGCCTGCCCGCGATGACGACGCCGCGCTGGGTCGACAACCGCATCCAGCCGATCGCTATCCGTGACGTGCTGCGCTACCTCGTGGGCAGCGCGACGATGCCCGCGGACGTCTCGCGCGCGTTCGACGTCGGCGGCCCCGACGTCCTGACCTACCGGCAGATGATGCAGGGCTACGCGCAGGTCGCGGGGCTCCCGCGGCGCCTGATCGTGAGCGTGCCGGTCCTGACGCCGCGCCTGTCGAGCCACTGGGTGGGTCTCGTGACCCCCGTGCCCGCGAGCATCGCACGACCCCTGGTCGAGTCCCTGGTCCACGAGGTCGTGTGCGACGAGCACGACATCGCGCGGTACGTCCCCGACCCGCCCGACGGGCTGATCGGCTTCCGCCGGGCGGTCGAGCTCGCGCTGCAGCGCGTCCACGACGGCGAGGTGACCACGCGCTGGTCATCGGCCGCGGTCGAGGGAGCGCCCAGCGACCCTCTGCCCTCCGACCCCGACTGGGCGGGCGGCTCGCTCTACGTCGACGAGCGCCGACGCGTCGTCGACGCCCCGGGCGACGTCCTGTGGTCCGTGATCGAGTCGATCGGCGGGCAGCGCGGCTGGTACTCGTGGTCGCTCGCGTGGCGGGTGCGCGGGCTCCTCGACCGGCTCTCGGGCGGGCCGGGCCTGCGGCGCGGGCGCCGCGACGAGCGCACGCTCGTGGTCGACGACGTCCTGGACTTCTGGCGGGTCGAGGCCATCGAGCCCGGCCGTCGCCTGCTGCTGCGCGCCGAGATGCGGCTGCCGGGTCTCGCGTGGCTCGAGCTGCGCGTCGACGAGTCGGCCGAGGAGATCACGGGGCCCGACGACGCCGGTCCCGCTCCCGAGGAGGCGTCCGGGCCGGGACGGTCCTACTTCGCGCAGCGGGCGTTGTTCCACCCCCACGGGCTCGCCGGGCAGGCGTACTGGTGGTCGGTCGCGCCGTTCCACGGCGTCGTGTTCGGGGGCATGCAGAAGAACATCGCCGAGGCCGCGGAGCGGGCTGCGGCAGCGGGCAAGCCCTAGGTCGGACGACCTGCCGCGGAGCCCTACTCCTCGAGCGCGGTGAGCATCCGGTCGACGAGGGCGAACGCGGTCTCGCTGACGACCATGCCGGCGAGCGTGACGTCGGTGAGGTCGGCGTAGTCCTCGATGAGCTCGCGGATGTCCTCGTCGAGCACACCGGGTCGGTGCACGGCGCCGCGGGCGGGCACGGCTCCCGAGACCAGGTCGAACGTGAGCGAGGCGATCGCGGCGAGCAGCGGCTCGTCGGCCGCGACGAGACGGGCGATGGCCGCACGCCCCGCGGCGGACGTGGCCTCTCCCGTGACGGCCTGGAACGCGAGCAACGCGACCTGGAGCGTCCGGGGGCCGTGGAGGAAGGACTCGTCGAGGCCGGGCAGGACTTCCTGCGCGGCGAGCAGCACCTCGAGCTGGAGGTCGACCTGGTCGGCCGGCTCGCCGGGCAGGTGGGCGGCGCCCATGGTCAGCAGGAGGAGCGCGACCCCGCTGCGCACGTCCTCGGGCTGGCTGTCGTCCCGCACCACCGCGGCGAGCACGCGCAGCGCGGGCACCGACACCCCGTAGAGGGCACCCTCGTGGTTCACGACCTGCCACAGCAGGTCGAGCGCCTCGTCCTGCTCCGCACCCGCCGGTCCGACGACGGCGCGCACCAGGGCAGGGACCACGTCGGCCGCGCCGAACGCACCCTGGTAGGCGCCCCAGTCCACGGCGTCGAGCTCGAGCTCGACGTCGGAGAGGGGCGGCTCGGACCGGGGCAGAACGGGCAGAACGTCTTCGGGTCCGGCGTCGACGGCCACGTCGGCGCCCACAACCTCTACGGTGTCCACGCGCGCATCATGACATCTACCGGGGGTATCCGTCACGGTCGTGTTCGTCACCGGACCGGCGGACGCATCCCCCGACGGCGAGAACACCGGGGGCGTCGGGCGGGCCGGGCGGGATCAGCGCCCCCGGCGACGGAACTCGAGCGGCTCCTCGACGAACGGCTGCCAGGCCGCACGCTCGGGCTCGGTGATGCGTCGCGGGGCGCCCGTCGCCGCGTCGACAACCACGATCGTCGTCGCTGCCTTCGCATAAGGCCGGCTGCCGATCGAGGGCCCCGTGCGCTCGGCACCGTCGGGCCACTCGGTGTGCACCTCGTAGCAGACCTCGAGGCTCGCTCCACCCAGGTGCCCGAGCCACATCTCGACGCGCACCGGGCTCCGCGTGAACCCCAGCGGCCGCAGGTACTCGATCTCCTGCCGGGCGACCAGGGTGTGCGACGTCGCGTGCGGGCCCGTGTCGAGGACCGCCGTGGGCCAGCTCTCCTCGATCGAGGCCTCGGGGTGGCGCCAGAACGCGGTGATGCGGGCATCCTCCAGGAGCCGCAGCATCTCGACGTTGTTGACGTGCTGGTAGGCGTCGAGGTCGGACCAGCGCAGGGCGACGGGGACGTGCAGGCGGGTCATGGAAGTCCTTTCTTCGCGTGGGGCTCGCGCCTCTCGTCCGCCGGGGATCGGCGGGGAGGCACCCGGGTCACCTTACGCCCGCCTCAGGTCGCCGCGACCTGGGCGGCCACGCGGCACGTGGTGAGCGCCGAGAGCTCCTCCGCGACCGGCAGCCAGACGAGACGCCCCGCGACCTTCGCGATGCTCTCCCGCAGCCTGCGACGCGCACGGGCCGCACGCCGTCGGGCACCGAGGGCCCCCGCGACGCGCGCCGCGAGAGCCAGCACGACGCCGACCACCACCCCGCCCACGACCAGCAGGGTCGGCCACGGGAATCCACGCCACACCGGGGTCTCAGGGGCCGGGAGCTGGAGGTAGGCGAGCACCGCGAGCACGCCCAGCCAGACGAGCCCCACGACCAGGGCACCCAGCACGACCCACTGGAGGAAGCTGACCACGCCCCACCAGCGCGGGCGCCGCGCGGCCTCGAGCTCGGTGCCCGCGACCGCCTGGTCGAGCTCGTCGGCCAGCCCCCCGGTGCTGTCGGTCACGCGCTCCCGCGCGGCGAGCGCCCAGTCCTGCGGTGCACCCGCGGTCATGGTCGACACGTACTCGCGGACAGCGACGTGCGCGCGGGCCGCGACCGTGGGCGAGGCACGGGGGACGGACGTCCGGGCGAGGTCGGGCCGGTCCGTGCCGCGCGCGAGCCCGAGACGCCGTAGGGGGTCCACGCGCAGCCTCCCGATCCAGCGCGTGGGCGGCCACCCGGTCGCGGCTCGGGCGCGCCGGTTCGCCGAACCACGGACGGCGTCGACCACGGTCGGCACCCCGGCCGCGGCCTCGAGGGCGTCGACGAGCCGTGAGCGCGCTGCGTCCTGCGACCGCTCGGGCACCTTGTCCCCGCACGCGTCGGCGATCCGACATGCGACGCCGCGCAGGTCCGCGACCATGCGCGCGACCGCGGCCTCGCGCCGGGCGGCCGCCTGGTCCAGGAGCGCGTCGAGCTCGTCGATCCCCTGCCCCGTCGTCGCCGAGACGCCCAGCACGCGCGCCGAGACGAGGCCGTCCTCGGCCACGAGCCGGCGCAGGTCCGCGAGGCACGCGGTCGCCTCCTCGGGGGTCAGCCGGTCGATCTGGTTGAGCACGACCACGACGACGTCACCGTGCCCCGCGAGCGGGCGCAGGTACCGCTCGTGCAGCGCCGCGTCGGCGTACTTCTGCGGGTCGACGACCCACACGAGCAGGTCGACACGCTCGACCAGGCGCTCGGCGATCGCGCGATGCTCGGTCACGACGGAGTCGTGGTCCGGCAGGTCGAGCAGCACGAGGCCGTCGGTGGCCACCCCCGCGCGGTCCGCGGCGTGGTGGCGGTCCCCGACCTCGAGCCAGCTCAGCAAGGGATCGGCCCCCGGCCCCCAGACGACCGCCATCGGTCGCGCCGTCGTCGGGCGCGTGATGCCCGGGCGGGCGAGCGGGGCACGGGCGATCGCGTTGAACAGCGAGGACTTGCCCGACCCGGTCGAGCCCGCGAGCGCGACGACCGTGTGCTCTGCCGACAGCGCGGTGCGCGTCGCGGTGCGCGCGAGGACGGCGCGCGCGTCGTCGAGCAGGTCGTCGGGGAGGCGGGCAGTGCCGGCCGAGACCGCGGTCTCGAGCGCGGCGACGCGCGCCGTCAGGTCGAGGCGGGCCATCAGCGCTCGTCCCCGGTGGGTGCGGCTTCGCCCGGCTCGCCCGGACGGGCGCCGAACAGCCGGCGCCAGAACCCGGGCCGCTCGGTCACCGAGGTGTCGGTGTCGTCAGGTGGTACGGACGCGGGGACGGCGCGCGCCCCGCGCAGAGCACCCCCCTGCCCGACGGCGCCGCTCACCTCCCCTGTCGCGTCCGCCCGGTCGCGGGTCTTCTGCTCGCGCCGTGCGGCCTGGCGCACGGCGTACGCCGCGGCCCGGAGCGGGGCACCCGTGGCGTCCCCCGTGCCGAGAGCGTCGAGCTGCGACGTGTAGCGTCGGGCCTCGCCGTCGAGGACCGCCGCGACGCGGTCCGCGAGCCGGTCCTGCGCGGTGCGAGTCAGGCGGCGGACCGCGTCGTCACCGAACACGGCCTCCAGGAGCTTCTGCGCGAGGACCGCGGTCCCGCCGGCGATCCCGATCTCCGCCCCGGTGATGCCGCCCGTCGAGGCGAACACGAGGATCATGAGCGCCACGCCCAGGCCGTTGAGCCCGAAGGACAGCGCACGCGCCGTACCGCGCCTGCCCGCGGCCTGCTCGCCCACGAGCGCGAGGACGTCGGACTGCCAGCCCCGGATCTCCTCCGCGACCCGGGTCCGCAGGGAGGCCGAGGCGCGGGAGAGGTCGAGCCCGTCGAGCAGCGCGGTTCCGGCCGGGTCGGCACGCCACGCACGGTAGGTGCGCTCGGCGGCCTCCTCCGCGGCGTCGAGCACCACGGACTCCAGGCCGTGCGAGATCGCCTCCTCGACACCCGGGACCTTGCGTCCCTTGCCGCGGAAGAAGCCGCCGATCGCGTCGCGGACCGAACCGACCTTCTGCTCGACCGCCCGGAAGAACTCGCCCGTACCCACGAAGTCCTGCCAGCGCGCGAGGACCTCGCCGCGCAGCATCGCGCCGTCGCTCGTCGCGGCCAGGACCGTGCGCCGCGCGTCGTCGTACGCCGCGTCGACCGAGGACCGCAGGTGGTCGTCGGCCTCGTGCTGCACGTCGACCGCGCCCGCGAGCCGCAGCGCGCGCCGCACCAGGTCGTCGACCACACCGTCCCGCGTCGCGTCGATCACTGCCGAGCGTGCACCCGCGTCGCCGCCGAGCGCGGTCAACCAGCGCGAGATCTCCCCGACCGCGGTCTCGGGCAGCAGGCCGTCCACGAGCGGCGCCTCGGGCACGACGAAGATCGGCGCGTCGCCCAGGCCGTTCTCCGAGGCCAGCCGCTGGAGGTCCGCGCCGACGGCCTCCGCACCGGGATCCACGCGGTCCAGGACGAGCGCCACCTGCGCGCGCCGGGTCGCGGCCTCGTGGAGCAGGTCCCAGGGCACCGCGTCGGCGTAGCGGGCGGCCGTGGTCACGAAGAGCCACAGGTCCGCGGCCCCCAGGAGCTGCGCGGCGAGCTCGCGGTTCTCGACCACGACCGAGTCGACGTCCGGGGCGTCGAGGAGGGCCAGACCCGGCGGCAGGACCTCGGACGCGACCAGCCGGACCGACCGCTGCGCCCCCTCGGCGGAACCGTGGTCCGCGGGCCCCGTGACGCGCGCGAGCCCCGGCAGGACGCGGTCCGTGCTGAACCAGCGGGCGTCGAGCGGGTGGTGCACCAGCACGGGCGAGCGGGTCGTGGGCCGCAGGACCCCCGGCACCGTGACCTTCTCCCCCAGGACCGAGTTCACGAGGGTCGACTTGCCCGCCCCCGTCGAGCCACCGACGACCACCAGCAGCGGCGCGGACCGCGACCGCAGGCGCGGGAGCAGGTAGTCGTCGAGCTGGTCGACCGCGAGCGCCAGCGTCCGACGGTCGTCCTCGACGCCGGGCGTCACGAGGGGAAGGCGCTGCGCGGTGAGCTCGCCCCGCAGGACGTCGAGCGACGCGACGAGCTCGTCGGTGCCCTGCGGCGTCCGCGCGGGCACGTTCCCCGCGCCGGGGTCCTCGTCCGCCGCGTGGCGACCATGACCGGCCTCGTCGAGGCCCTGGTCGGGGGTGCCGAGAGCGCGGGATCGGCCGTCGCCCGCGTCGGTGGGACCGTCGTCGGGAGCACCGCCGACGGGCGGGACGGCGTCGTCGCTCGGGTGGGTCATGCGCCTCAGTCTGCCGGACGGAGCGCCCGCGCGAACGGTGAGCGCGCCGCGACGACGAAGGGCCCCCGGCGGATCGCCGGAGGCCCTTCGTCACGGTGCCGCCCGTCAGGGGGCGAGCACAGGTCGTGCGCTGGTCAGTCGCGCGTCAGCTTGCGGTACGTGACGCGGTGCGGGCGCGCCGCGTCGGCGCCGAGGCGGCTGATCTTGTTCTCCTCGTACGAGGCGAAGTTACCCTCGAACCAGTACCAGTTCGCCGGGTCCTCCTCGGTGCCCTCGTACGCGAGGATGTGCGTCGCGACGCGGTCGAGGAACCACCGGTCGTGCGAGACCACGACGGCGCAGCCGGGGAACTCGAGCAGGGCGTTCTCGAGCGAGCCCAGGGTCTCGACGTCGAGGTCGTTGGTGGGCTCGTCGAGCAGCAGGAGGTTTCCACCCTGCTTGAGGGTCAGCGCGAGGTTCAGACGGTTGCGCTCACCACCCGAGAGCACGCCGGCCGGCTTCTGCTGGTCCGGCCCCTTGAAGCCGAACGCCGCGACGTACGCCCGTGAGGGCATCTCGACGTTGCCGACCTTGATGAAGTCCAGACCGTCCGAGACGACCTCGAACAGCGTCTTCTTGGGGTCGATCCCGCCACGTGACTGGTCGACGTAGGAGATCGACACGGTCTCGCCGACCTTGAGGTCGCCGCCGTCGAGCGGCTCGAGGCCCACGATCGTCTTGAACAGCGTCGTCTTGCCGACACCGTTCGGACCGATCACGCCGACGATGCCGTTGCGCGGCAGCGTGAAGCTCAGCCCGTCGATGAGCTGGCGGCCGTCGAAGCCCTTCTGCAGGTTCTGGGCCTCCAGGACGACCGAGCCCAGACGCGGGCCCGGCGGGATCTGGATCTCCTCGAAGTCCAGCTTCCTGGTGCGGTCCGCCTCGGCAGCCATCTCCTCGTAGCGCGCCAGACGCGCCTTCGACTTGGTCTGGCGGCCCTTCGCGTTGGAGCGGACCCACTCGAGCTCGTCCTTCAGGCGCTTCGCGAGCTTCTGGTCCTTCTTGCCCTGGATCGCCAGGCGCTCCTGCTTCTTCTCCAGGTACGTGGAGTAGTTGCCCTCGTAGGGGTACAGGCGACCGCGGTCGACCTCGCAGATCCACTCCGCGACGTGGTCGAGGAAGTAGCGGTCGTGGGTCACGGCGAGGATCGCGCCGGGGTACGACGCGAGGTGCTGCTCGAGCCACAGGACCGACTCGGCGTCCAGGTGGTTGGTGGGCTCGTCGAGGAGCAGGAGGTCGGGCTTCTCGAGGAGGAGCTTGCAGAGCGCGACACGGCGGCGCTCACCACCCGAGAGCACCGACACGTCGGCGTCCGGCGGCGGGCAGCGCAGCGCGTCCATGGCCTGCTCGAGCTGGGAGTCGAGGTCCCACGCGTCGGCCGCGTCGATGGCCTCCTGCAGTGTGCCCATCTCGGCGAGCAGGGCGTCGAAGTCCGCGTCCGGCTCGGCCATGAGCGCCGAGATCTCGTTGAAGCGGTCGAGCTTGCCCTTGATCTCGGCCACGCCCTCCTCGACGTTGCCGAGGACCGTCTTCTCCTCGTTCAGCGGCGGCTCCTGGAGCAGGATGCCGACCGAGTATCCCGGCGAGAGCCGGGCGTCACCGTTCGAGGGCTGCTCGAGGCCGGCCATGATCTTCAGGATCGTGGACTTGCCGGCACCGTTGGGGCCGACCACACCGATCTTGGCCCCGGGAAGGAAGTTCAGGGTGACGTCGTCGAGGATGACCTTGTCACCGTGCGCCTTGCGCGCCTTGTACATGGAGTAGATGAACTCAGCCACTGGCTCTGTTCCACCGTTCGATCGCTCGCGGGATGCTGTGCGCCCGCCCCGGACCCGGGGTGCCCCAGGTGGGGCGGGCGTCTTCGACCCCCCAGCCTACGCGGTCGGGCCTCAGCGCGTCGCCAGGAGCTCGCCGGTCGGCACGTCCTCGTGGGTGTGGTCGGCCCCGACCTTCTCGGCGGTGAGCCCCGCGTCGTCGGCGCCCGGTCCCTGCTCCCCCAGCACGTCGTCCACCAGGCCGTGCTCGGCGTCGTCGTCCTCGGGGAACGGGTCTCCCAGGCGGCCCAGGTCCCACGCGCTGCCGTCGCCCGGTCCCTCGCTCAGGCCGCCCGCCCGCTCACCGGACCCCTGGACCCCCGCGCCCGGGACCGCGCCGGGCGAGGCGGGCGCCGGGGCGTCCGCGGCGCCGTCGGGCTGGGCGGTGCGGTGGACCGTGTGCTGGAACTGCGCGCGACCGCGCGTCAGGTCAGGGCCGAGCGCGCTCGCCTCGATCACGAGGTTGGTGCGCGGGCCCTCGGGGCTGGTCCACTCGTCGACCGCGAGACGGCCCGTGACCACGACCGCGTCGCCCTTGCGCAGCGACGCCGCGACGTTCTGCGCCATGGCACGCCACGCCTTGACGGTGAACCAGATGGTGCGCCCGTCGACCCATTCGCCGCGCGAGCGGTCGAGGTAGCGCGTGGTGCTCGCGATGCGGAAGCTCGTGAAGTCGTTCCCGGTCGGGGACGTGAAGAGCTTGGGGGTCGTGCCCATGAAGCCTGCCAGCGTCACCGTGACGTCGTTGCCCATCGTTCCTCCTGGGTGCGGGGCCGGCCTGGTGCCGACCACGCACTCAGGCTGACGGTTCGCGCGTCGCCGTGTCCTGGCTCGTGGGGGCGTCTGTGGACAGGTCGCTCAGGTCCTTGGCTGTGGGCAACGTCAGGGGCCCGGTGAGCGGTGATGCCTTGCCCGTGTCGCGCGCGGACTGCGCCAGCTCGCGCACCCGCCGGTGCTCGTCGAGGAGCTTCTGCGTGGGCCTGCCCATGGTCTCCTGGACCACCCGCTCGACGGCGCCGCGACCCGAGGCCAGGACCGTCGCCTCCCGGCGTCGCGCCAGCGTGCGACGGATCTGGATCCCCGCGAGGAAGAAGCCCAGGGCGACCAGGACCGCGGCCCCGGCCACGATCGCGAACGTCGCGACGATCGTCTTGTCCAGGTCCAGCACGCCCAGCGAGCTGAGGATCGCGAGCGCCCCCGTGACCACCGCGACGCCGATCGCCGCGAGAGCCGTGGTGCGGGTCGCCCGCGCCGAGGACGGCCCGCGGGTGTCGAGCGAGACCTTCGACAGCGCGCGCTGCGTGTCCTCGACCAGCCGGTCCGCGGGAGCGACCGCCTCGTCGAGCGCGCGCTTCCAGCCCGGGCGCAACGCCTTGCCGGCCCGCGCGAGCCACCGGCTCCGGGACAGCGCGACGGCGTCGACCTGCGGCGGGGCGAACTCGGGGCGGCCGTACCCGTTGCGCACCGCCGCCGCGACCTGCCCCGCGACGGCCGAGAGCCCGGTGGCCTCACCGATCGCCGCGACCTCCTCGTCGACCGCGGTGCTCATGGTCCACGGCACCTCGCCCGGGGTCTCCTCGAGCAGGAGCGCCCCCGCGCGGTCGAGCTCGCCCGCGACGCGGCTCGCGGCCACGCTCCGGCGGGCAACCGCCTGCTCCAGGAGCTCGCGCACCTGCCCGAGCCCCTCGCCCGTGCGCGCCGAGACCATCGTCACGAAGACGCCCGAGAGCCCGTCCTCCTCCAGGAGACGCCCCATGTCCGCGACGAGGTTGCCGCGCTGCGTCGTGGGGACCGTGTCAATCTGGTTGAGCGCCACGACCATCGACGCCTCGAGGCCGACCGACTTCTGCAGGTAGCCCGAGTGCAGCGCGTCGTCCGCGTACTTCTGCGGGTCCACGACCCACACGAGCAGGTCGACGAGCGGCAGGACGCGGTTGACGACCTCCTGGTGCGCGGGCTCGATCGAGTCGTGGTCCGGCAGGTCCAGCAGGACCAGGCCCTCCAGCCCCTGCTCGGCGTCACCGTCGAGCTCGCTGCCGCGCGTGATGCGACGCTCCGGGTCGACCTCCAGCCAGTCCAGCAGCGCGGTCGCCTGGTCGCTCCACGAGCACGCCGTGATGCGGGCCGTCGTGGGGCGCTTGGCGCCCACGTCCGCGAAGTTGAGCCGCGAGATCCGGTTGAAGAGGCTCGACTTGCCCGAGCCCGTACCGCCCGCGAGCGCCACGACGGTGTGGTCCACGCCGAGTGCCAGGCGCTCACGCACCCCGCCGATCGCGGTCCGGACCCGGGCCGCGACCTCCGGGTCGAGCCGGTCGCCCGCGAGGTCCAGGGCCTTGGCGAGGTCGTCGGTCCGGGACCGGAGCTGGGTGTCGTGGGACGTCATGAGAGCCTCCTGAGCTCGGCGAGGCGCAGGCGCAGCCCGACGGCGGCATCCGGTGCGAGGGCGGGGATGTCGAGGCGGTCGTGCAGGTCGACGGACTCGCGCGCCACCACGGCGGCGGCGCGGTCCGCGAGGTCCGACGTCAGGGTCGCGACCGACGCGTCCCCGGCGTCGCCGAGGAGGCTGTGCACGAGGCGAGCGGCGTCGTCGGACCCTGCGGCGGCCGTGAGGAGCAGTGTCGCGAGGCCCGTGGGGCCGAACGCCTTGACGGCGGCCTCGGCCCGGCGCGACTCCGCCGTCTCCTGCGGCGCGATGCCGGGCTCGTCGACACCACGCAGCGCCTCGACGGCGCGGTCCGCGACGGCGACCCACTCGTGGACCTGCGTCGCCGCGGCCTTCTCGCGTGCCGCCTCACGGACCGGGTCACCGTGCTCTGGGGCGAACGCCGGGCCACCCGGAGGGGCCGCCGGGCCGGACAGCGCGGCGCGCAGCGCGTCGTCGGCGGTCGCCCCCGCCGCGACCAGCGTGCGGGTCGCCGCGGCGCGCACCTCCTCCAGCAGAGGTTCGAGCGCGACCTCGCGCGAGCGCCCCCTGCGCTTGGTCGAGCGCGCCAGCCCGTGCCGGACCTTGATGCGGTCGATCTTCTCGGCGCCCGCGAGCTGGGCCCAGCGCGACGCGACCGATCCCCCGGCCACCACGCCCGAGGCGACGGTCCGACGGGCGGAGGCCTCGGCGTCGGGCAGCGCGCGGTCGATCGTCTCGCGCACGACCTCCGCGGCCTCGACCTGCTCCTGCACCGCGTCCGCGATGCCCGTGACCCAGGCGGGCAGCGCCGCGAGCGAACCCTTGAGCGTGCGCACGATCACGGCGCGCGAGCGGTCCGGCCCCGCGAGCATCGTCAGCCAGCGCGCGATGGGCGCGACCGTCGCGCGGTCGAGCATGCCCTCGTGCGGGCCGACGTCGGGGATCACGAACAGCGGGACGCCCTCCATGCCGTGCTCGCGCAGGCGCGCCAGGAGGTCGCCACGGATCGTCGTGAGGTTGTGCTGCGGGACCCGGTTGAGGACCATCGCGACGCTCGCGCCACGCTCCATGGCCTGCCCCAGCGCGACCCAGGGCAGGGCGTCCCCGTAGCGTGCGGCCGTGGTCACGAAGAGCCACAGGTCCGCGGCCTCGAGCAGCTGGGCCGCGGTCGACCGGTTCTCCGCGAGGAGCGAGTCCAGGTCCGGGGCGTCGAGCAGCGCCGTGCCGCGCGGCACGCCGTCGTGCTCGACCACGCGCGACATGGCCGTCGTGGGGCTGTGGACCAGGACGTCGACGTCGAGCGGGTTGTAGGCGAAGACGGGCTCACGGGTCGTCGGGCGCAGGACGCCCGCCGTCGAGACCTCCTCGCCCAGCAGCGAGTTGTACAGGGTCGACTTGCCCGCGCCCGTCGACCCCGCGATCACGACGACCGCAGGCGAGGACAGCTCCTTGAGCCGTGGCAGCAGGTGCTCGTCGAGCTGGTTCAGGAGGCGCTTGCGGGCCTCCTCGGCGTCCGCGGCACCCGCGAGGTCCAGCGGCAGGCGGGCGTCGGCGACGTCGCGGCGCAGGTCCCGGCCCACGTCGTAGACGGTGGTCCCGATCTCCTCGGGGGCCGAGCCGGAGGCGTTGCCAGGCGTGTTGCCGGGCGCCCTGCCGAAGGCGGACGCAGCCCGCGAGGCAGGGTCGGCAGCATGTCGGGTCGTCACCCGTTCATCTTCTGTGGTTCGCAGGGCGATGCCAAACGCGCGCGCCGATGATCGGGTGACGGACTGCGGCAAGGGCGGGTGAGTTGGCCGGCCCCGGGGCGTGAGGCCGGGTCGAGGTGGCGTGCGACACGTCCGCCTCGCGCGCGTGCGCGCAGGTCACGGCCGGATCCCACTACGATGGTCCCCGCGCCCCGATAGCTCAATGGATAGAGCAACGGCCTTCTAATCCGTAGGTTGCAGGTTCGAGTCCTGCTCGGGGCACCCCTACGCCCGACGCCCGACCTCACGTCCCGCGCCCTCACCGCGTCTTCAGGACGAACCGGTCCAACCGTCGCGGAGGTACTCCCATGCTTGCCGTCCAGAGCACCGAGCACGTCACGATCGACCCGTCGATCCTCTACTTCGGGACCCCGGTCGTGCTCGTCAGCACGACCGGCGCCGACGGAAGGCCCAACCTCGCCCCGTTGTCGTCGATCTTCTGGTTGGGTCACACCGCCGTGATCGGCGTGGGTGCCAGGTCGCAGACGGCGATCAACCTCCGCGCCTCGGGCGAGGCCGTGCTCAACCTGCCCTCGGTCGAGCAGGTCTCGGCCGTGGACCGGATCGCGCTCACGACGGGCCGCGACCCGGTGTCGGCGCGCAAGGCGTCCGTGGGGTACCGGTACGAGCCCGACAAGTTCGGGCGCGCGGGCCTCACCCCGGTCGCGTCGGACACGGTGTCGGCGCCGCGGGCGGGCGAGTGCCCCGTACAGCTCGAGGGCCGCGTGGTCGACGTCCACCCCTTGTGCGGCGACGACCCGGTCGCGGCGGGAAGCATCCTCGCGGTCGAGGTCGCGGTCACGCGGGTGCACGTGCACGAGTCGATCCGTCTGGCGGGTTCGGCCCATCGGATCGACCCCGACCGGTGGCGCCCGCTCATCATGAGCTTCCAGCAGTTCTACGGGCTGGGCGACCGCGTGCTGCCGTCACGGCTCGCGACGATCGACGAGGAGTGGTACCGCTGACCGGGCTCCCCTGCCGGTCGTCCTCGTCGGCGGCGCCGTCTCTGACACGATCTCCCCATGTCCCTCCCCGACCTCCTGCAGCTCGCTGTCGCGGTCCTCGCCCTGGTGGCGCTCGCGTGCGGGGTCATCGCGTGGACGGGCCGTCGCACGATCCCCGACGCCCTGGTCGCGGTCCTGCGCGCGGCCGTGCAGCTCGCCCTGGTCGCGCTGGTGATCGGCTGGATCTTCGCGCACCCGGTCGCCGTCGGCCCGTACCTCGCGGTCATGCTCGTCGCGGCGGCGGTCACGTCGGCCCGACGCATCGGCGGCGGCTGGGCTGCCCTGCCCTCCCTCCTCGTCTCGATCGGGACGGGCGCCGCGATCGTCCTGGGCGTCGTGCTCGCGGCGGGGGCGCTCGCGCCGACCGGGCAGGAGGTCCTGCCGTTCACGGCCCAGGTCATCGGCGGTGCCATGACAGCCGCCTCGCTCGCGGGCCTGCGCATGCGCGACGACGTCGCTCACCGCTGGGGGGAGGTCGAGGCCATGCTGGCGCTCGGCTTCTCACGGCGCGAGTCGGTCGCGGACCTCGGTCGGCAGGCCGCTGCCCGCGCGCTCGTCCCGGCCCTCGACCAGACGCGGGCGGCCGGCCTGGTCACCCTGCCGGGGGCGTTCGTCGGGCTGCTGCTCGCGGGCGCCCCGCCGTGGCGAGCCGCGCAGGTCCAGCTCCTGGTGCTCGTGGGCCTGCTGGCCGCCCAGGCGATCTCCGCCGTCGGGACGGCCGTGCTGACCGCTCCGCTGTGGGCGGCGTCCCGACCCGTCGTGACGGTCCGGTGACGGGCACCGTGCCGTGGTCGGCCGAGCGTGAACCGCCCGGGTCGGGGGTCACGTCCACGGAGCGGGAACGATTCGTCGGCGGTCCGCGACAGCACCACCCGGACCTCCGGCGGAGTCCGTCAGCCCCCGAGCCCGGCGCGCACGATCACCCCATCGAGGAAGGCCGCGACGTCGGCGAGCTCCTCGGCGCTGATCGAGTGCGGCAGCCCCGCGTACTCGACGTCGGTGACGTCGGTGAACCGCGGCAGCCAGGCCGAGGTCCGCGCGGTCGCGTCGGGCGAGATGACCTGGTCCGCGTCGCCGTGACCGAAGAACACGGGCGGACGTCGCTCGGCGAGCGCCGCGTCACCCGGGAGCGAGGCGTCGAGGACGAACCCCGAGAGCACGACCCCCGCCGCGAAGCGCTCGGGCGCGGCGCGCAGGAGCTGGGTCACCATGAGACCACCCTGCGAGAAGCCCACGGGCACGACGACCGTCCCCGGCGTCACGTTCGCGTCGAGCCACGCGAGCACCGCGGCGGTGGACTCCACGACGGGCTGCGGGTCGGGACGCCCGGGCACGCCCAGAGGGAACCAGGAGAACCCGCCGTTGCCCGCGTCGAGCGGTGCGCGCAGCGACGCCCAGTCCCAGACCGGGTGAAGATGACCGGCGATCGCGGGCAGGTCGTGCTCGTGCGAGCCGAAGCCGTGGAGCAGCAGCAGGAGGGGACGGCCCGCCTGGTTGCTGCCGCGGACGTGGACCGTGATCGGGATGCTCATGCCGAGAATCCTCACACGGGGAGTTCTCTCCTCTCCCGGGGCGTGAAAGAGTAAAGAACCGGCCACCCGTCGCGGATATACTCCCCGGACCGGCCGGTCGACCGGCTTGCCCGGTTCGCCGGGTTCCAGGGGTGGGTCTCGCACCGACCCCGGTCAGTCACGAGCGAAGGATCACGATGACCGAGGCAGCACCGCTCCAGCCCCCCGCCGCGACCGAGCACCTCGTGCTCTCCGCGCCCGAGCCCGTGAAGCCCGTCGCGACCACGCAGGCCCCCGCGATGGCCCCGCGCGTCGACGAGGCCGCGATCCCCGGCCTGGACCAGAAGGTCACGTCCTACCTCGACGCGCTCATGGCCTCCGACGCCCGCTCGCCCGAGTTCGCGGCCAAGGCCAACGACGTGCGCACCATGGGCGACCAGGACATCCGCACCGCGGCCGACTCCTCGAACCGTCTCCTCGCCACGCCCGTGCGCGCGCTCAAGGAGGGCGGCCTGTCCGAGGGCTCCAAGGTGGGCAGCACGCTCCTGGAGCTGCGCCGCACGGTCGAGAACCTCGACCCGTCCGAGGCGAGCGTGGGACGCAAGCTCCTGGGCATCATCCCCTTCGGCGACAAGCTGACCGACTACTTCCGCCGCTACGAGAGCGCGCAGGGCCACCTCAACGCGATCATCCGCGCGCTCTACGACGGCCAGGACGAGCTCCGCAAGGACAACGCCGCGCTCAACCTCGAGAAGCAGCACCTGTGGGACACCATGGCGCGCCTCAACCAGTACATCTACGTGGCCGAGCGTCTCGACGCGCAGCTCTCCGCGAAGACCGCCGAGCTCGACGCGACGGACCCGGAGAAGGCCAAGGCGCTGCGCGAGGACGTCCTGTTCTACGTGCGCCAGAAGCACCAGGACCTCCTGACGCAGCTCGCGGTGTCCATCCAGGGCTACCTCGCGATCGACATCGTCATCAAGAACAACGTCGAGCTCATCAAGGGCGTCGACCGTGCGACCACCACGACCGTCTCCGCGCTGCGCACGGCCGTGATCGTGGCGCAGGCCCTCGCGAACCAGAAGCTCGTCCTCGACCAGATCACCGCGCTCAACACGACGACGTCGAACATGATCGCCTCGACGTCCAAGATGCTCGCGGACCAGTCGGCGACCATCCAGTCGCAGGCGGCGAGCGCGACCGTCGGCCTCCCCCAGCTCCAGGCCGCGTTCCAGAACATCTACGCGACCATGGACTCGATCTCGACGTTCAAGGTCCAGGCGCTGGACTCGATGGCGCAGACCATCGGCGTCCTGGAGACCGAGACGACCAAGGCGCGCGAGTACCTGGACCGGGTGGCCCAGGGCGACCAGTCGGGTGCGGCCTCGGGCTCGCTCGACCTCGGGAAGGTCTGACCCGGACACATGGGCTGGTTCCAGAACCTGTTCGGCGGCGGGCGCAGGCGCCCGCCGGAGGTCCCCGTGCTGCCGCCGGCACCTACGAGCGCGGACATCCTGGCCTCGGTCGACGCCGTGCAGGCGCAGATCGAGGGCCGGGTCCCGCCCGCCGTCACGGCGCGCGTGAACCGCATCGCGAAGACGGTCGACGACATGGCCCCGCGCCTCGACCGCCTCGGCGGCGGCAGCGCGCAGGCGCACACGGTCGTCGCGACGGCCACGAGCTACCTGCCGGAGGCCGTCGGGGGCTACCTGCGCCTGCCGCGCGACTTCGCGGACACGCGCGCGGTCAACCGTGGCAAGACCTCGCTCATGATCCTGTGCGACCAGCTCGACCTGCTGGGCGTGACGCTCGACAAGATCTCGGACGCGGTCTCGCGTGCGGACGCCGCGGCGCTCGTGGCGCACGGGCAGTTCCTCGCGGAGAAGTTCCAGTCCTCCTCGATCGCGCTCGCGCCCGACGCGGGGGTGGGCACGGCCCAGCCGCAGGCGCCGGGCACCCCGGGCGGGTTGGAACGGCCGTGAGCGCCGCGCGCCAGGGGGCGCTCGCACGGAGCATCGAGGCGCTCGTGGCGGTGGGTCGCGGCGCGGGCCTCCTGCCCGACGACGTCGCGCACGAGGGCGAGCAGCTCGCCGCAGCGGTGGCCGAGTCGTCCACGGGCGCAGCCCCCGCGTGGCTCGAGGCCGTGGGCCGCGACCCGGGCGACTACACGGCGTTCTTCGAGTCGGCGCAACGCGGCCGGCGGTGGCGTTCCGCCCCGACCGACCAGCTCACGGCACTCGTCGTCGCGGGCTCGGAGCACGCGGCCGCGTACGCGGAGGCGCTCGTGGCCGTGATCGCCGCAGCCGGCTCCCTGGGTTCCCCCGGGCTCGCGGCCTCAGCCGGCGCCGCGTCCACGACGGCCGTCCAGCGGGCCGCGGCCCAGCCGCACACCGCCGCACCGCGACCTCAGCAGGCGCCGAGCAACCCGCGTTCCCCCGTGCCCGCGTTCGACCCGACGCTTCCGAGCGCCACGAACCCGTTCGACCTCGGCTCGCTCGTCGGTGCGGGCGGGGTCCGTCCGCCGGCGCAGGACGTCGTCCCCACCGTGGACGCGATCCTCGACGCGCTGGGTGCCCGCACCCCCGGCCACCCCGCGGGCGGTCCGGCCTCCGGGACGCACGCGACGCCGTCGGGCAGCGAGGCCGGCGTGAACCCCGACGGCGGGCAGACCGCGACGACCGGCGCCGCACCTGCGGAGGCGGAGGACGGGGCCGAGCCGCCTCGTTCGCTCGAAGAGCTTCTCGCCGAGCTCGACGCGCTCGTCGGGCTCGACCGGGTCAAGCACGAGATCCGCCAGCAGACCGAGCTCCTGCGCGTCGAGAAGCTGCGCACGGCCGCTGGCCTGACCACGCCCACGCTCACGCGCCACCTCGTGTTCCTCGGCAACCCGGGCACGGGCAAGACGACCGTCGGGCGCCTCGTCGCAGGTATCTACCGTGCGCTCGGGCTGCTGAGCAAGGGGCACCTGGTCGAGGTGGACCGCTCCGAGCTCGTCGCCGGATATCTGGGGCAGACAGCCGTCAAGACGTCCGAGGTCGTGGCGACCGCGATCGGCGGCGTGCTGTTCATCGACGAGGCGTACGGCCTCGCGGAGGACCAGTACGGCACCGAGGCCGTCAACACGCTCGTCAAGGACATGGAGGACCACCGCGACGACCTCGTGGTGATCGTCGCCGGGTACCCCGGCCCCATGGCCGGGTTCATCGCGACCAACCCCGGGCTCGAGTCGCGCTTCTCGACGACCATCACGTTCGACGACTACTCGGACGCCGAGCTGCGCGGCATCTTCGAGCGCATGGCGACGTCGGCCGACTTCGAGGCGCTGCCCGAGACCCTCGACCGGTTCGAGGAGATGGTCTCGCTCGTGCCGCGCACCGAGGGGTTCGGCAACGGCCGCCACGCGCGCAACGTCCTGGACGCGGCCATCGCGCGCCACGCGTGGCGTCTCAAGGACACCCCCGAGCCCACGCTCGACGAGCTCCGCCGGATCCTGCCCGAGGACCTGCTGCCCCAGGACGGGACCGCGGCCGACACAGAGAGCGCCGGGAGCATCCTGGCCGAACCGGCCGAACCGGCCCGGCCCGCCGACGAGCCCGACGAGCCCGACGACCTGCCGGAAGACCTCTCCGACCACCCGACCGTCTCCCCCCAGGAGGAGCCTGCATGAGCCAGACCCTGACGCCGCCGCCCGGGTCCGCCCCGGCGACCGGTCGGGCCGTCCAGCCCTCCTACCCCGGGCAGCCCGCCGGACCGGTGGGCACGCCCGCCGCCACGCAGGCCCAGGAGCGCGCCGCACGCCGCGCGGGCGTGCGCAGCGCGCTGCGGCGCTCGCCGGGCAAGCTGCGGATCGCTCTCGCGCTGTGCGTGCTCGCGGCGGTCGTCTTCGGCGCGCTCGGCTTCCAGGCCGCGCGCGTCCAGGGGATCGCGCTCGACGACGCCCGCGCGGACACGAGCCAGCTCCTGGGCGTCCAGGACGTGCGCAACAACCTGGTCGTCGCGGACGCCGCGGCGACCAACGCGTTCCTGGTCGGGGGCCTGGAGCCCGTGGACCAGCGCGAGCGCTACGACGACGCGATCGCGAACGCCTCGATCCGTGTCGCCGAGCTCGCGGGGTCCAACAGCGCGGACGCGACCGAGCTCGGCCGGGTCGCCTCGCAGGTCGCGGTCTACACGGGCCTGATCGAGCAGGCGCGCGCCAACAACCGTCAGGGCTTCCCGGTGGGGTCGGCCTACCTCGACCAGGCCTCGACGCTGCTGCGCGACGAGATCCTGCCGACGCTGACCACGCTCGTGGACGACAACGCCGACCGTGTGGCGTCCGACCTGTCGATGGTGCGCAACGCGCTGTGGATCCTCGCGGCGGGCGTGCTGTGCCTGGCGCTGCTGGTCGCGACGCAGGTGTGGCTCGCCAAGCGCACGCACCGCGTCCTCAACGTGGGGCTGCTCGCGGCGGGCGCGGTCGTGCTGGTCGTGGGGGTCGTGGGCGCGGTCCTGCTGAGCCAGACGAACGGCGCGGCCGCGGCGGTCCGCGACGGCCCGTACGCGGCGACGCTCGCCGCGTCGACCGCGTACTCCGAGGCCAACGACGCCAAGGCCATGGAGAGCTTCACGCTCATCAAGCGCGGCTCGGGCCAGGCGTACGAGGAGTCGTTCGTCGAGCTCACGGCCGACGCGACGCAGCGCCTCGACGACGCGGGCGCGGCCGGGGTCCGCGACGGGACCGCGGCCGGCCACCTGGGCGAGTGGGTCACGCAGCACCAGGAGATCCGTGCGCTCGACGACGCGGGCGACTGGGACGGGGCGGTCGCCCTCGCGACGAGCTCGGCCGAGGGCAGCCCGAACGCCGCGTTCGAGGCCTTCTCCCAGTCCGTCACGAACGACATCACCGACAACATCCGGGCCACGCAGGCCGACCTTGCCTCGGCGGGCACGAAGTCCGCCCTCGCGGGCTGGCTGCTGCTGGCCGCGGGCCTCGTCGCGGCGGTCCTCGCCTGGCGCGGCCTGAACGTCCGACTGGAGGAGTACCGGTGATCACCACGACCTTCCGCAAGAGCGGGCGCCTGGGCGCCCTCGTGGCGCTGGGAGTCTCGGGCGCGCTGGTCCTGGCCGGCTGCGCCACGCCCGACGCGTCCTCGGGTGCACCCGTGGCCTCGGTCGTCGGCACGGCGGGCAGCACCGTGGCCGGGAGCGGCCCGGCGGGCGCCGCGGTCTCCGCGGCCGCGGCGTGCGAGAACCCGGTCGCGTCCTACGCTCCCGACGGGCCGCTGCCCGGACCGGGGGCCCTCCCGGCGGGCAGCACCATGGCCGCGATCCGCGACCGCGGCTCGCTCGTCGTGGGGGTTTCGGCCGACACCCTCCAGCTCGGTGCCCGCAACCCCCTGACGGGGCAGATCGAGGGCTTCGACATCGACGTGCTCCACCAGGTGTCGAACGCGATCTTCGGCGACCCGGACCGGCTGCAGTTCCGCGTCATCACCTCGGGGCAGCGCCTCGAGGCCCTGGAGAAGGGCGACGTGGACATCGTCGCGCGCGCGTTCACGATCAACTGCGAGCGCTGGGAGACCATCGCGTTCTCCTCGGAGTACTACCACGCGGGCCAGAAGGTCCTCGTGACGCGTGACTCCGAGGCGCAGGGCATCGCGGACCTCGCGGGCCAGCGGGTCTGCGCCCCGGACGGCACCACGACGCTCGAACGCCTCCAGGAGTACCCCGACATCGAGGCCGTGCCCGCGACGACCCACACGGGCTGCCTCGCGCTCTTCCAGCAGGGCAAGGTCGACGCGATCACGGGTGACGACACGATCCTCGCGGGCTTCGCCGCGCAGGACCCGTACGCCAAGGTCGTCGGGCAGGCGATCTCCGACGAGCCGTACGGCCTGGGCATCCCGGCGGCAAACGTCGACATGGTCAAGTTCGTCAACGGCGTGCTGGAGCAGATGCGCACCGACGGCACCTGGACCGCGCTGTACGACGAGTGGCTCGGCGTCCTCGGCCCAGCCCCGGCCCCGCCGGTCGCCGTGTACGGCCGTACGCCGTGACGCCAGGCTCCTCGCCCTCCCCTGCCGCTGCCGGACCGCCCGTCGCCCCGCGCACGCAGCAGGCCCCGACCGCGCCCGGACGCCTGGGCGAGGCGAGCCCCGCCGCCGAGCTCTTCACGTACCTCGCGGCGCTCGAGGAGTGGCTGCGGGCACGCCGCACCGAGCTCGACCGGCTCGACGCCGCGGCACAGGCCGCCGCGGCTCCCGAGACGTACACCGCGGACATGCTGCTCGCCATGACCCTGTGGCAGGCGGCCCGCACGCGCGCCGACGAGATGGCCGTGGTCTGGGACTCGGGGCGCGCGGACACGGTCGCGCGCGAGAAGATCTCACAGCTGATCTGGGGTCGGCTCAGCTCGCCCGACGGCTCGTCGCTCGTGTCGTTGGTCGAGGCGACGCGGCTGTGCGACGCGATCGTGGCCGCGCTGCGCACGCGCCTGTCGTTCGACCCGAACGCCGCCGACGAGGTCGCCCGGTTCCGTGGCCTGCGCGCCGAGCTGGCCCGGTGCGACGAGCTCGCCGGCTCCGACACCGAGGCCCGTGGCCGGGTGGAGAAGCTCCGCGAGCGCTGGACGCGCCTGCGGGACAAGGCGTCGCACGGCGCCGACGTGACCGGCCCCCTGACCGAGCTCGAGGCCGAGGTCGCGCGCACCGAGCGCGACCTCATCGTGGGCGCGTCCGAGCGTCGCGAGCTGGCCCGCGACCGCAAGCAGGCCGTCGAGCGCTACGCGGCCCTGGAGGCGCGCGAACCCTCGTTGCGCGATCTCGCGGCCCGGGCCCGCCGCGAGATCGCCGCTCCCCCACGCCTCGCGGTGCCCGACGTGTCACGCCTCGGTGAGGTCCCGCACGACCGCTCGGGGCTCGACGGGTTCCTCACCCGGCTCGCGACCGTCGCGCGCGCGTTCGACACGGTCGAGTCCGCGTACACCGCGCCGCTGCGCGAACGGGCCGAGCTGCGCTACCGGCTCGACGCCTACCGCGTGAAGGCCGACGCCAACGGCCGCAGTGCCTCCCCCACGGTCCGCTCCGGGCTGGCCGAGGCCCGCGAGGCGGGCGAGGCCGTGCCCTGCGACGTGGTCCTCCTGCGCTTCCTCGTCGAGCAGTACCAGTTCCTGTCCCGTGACCTGCCCGCACACCTCTCGTCGCCCGGACCGTCGCCCGCACCGGGCCAGGAAGGATCGTCCCGATGACCACGACCGCTCAGGAGCCCTGCTCCCAGCCGGGCTGCCCCGGCTTCATCGAGGACGGCTACTGCAACGTCTGCGGCTCGCCCGCCGCGCCGTCGGGCGCAGCCGGTTCTCCCGGCCCGGCAGGGTCGACGACCGCGACCGCAGCCGCCGCCTCGCCGTCGGCCATGCTCGGCACGGGCATCGCGCAGGCCGCGCCGAACTACGCGGCAGGCCCCGGCCCCGAGGGCGAGGCCGTCTCGACCCGTACCGGGCGCACGAGCTCGACCCAGCTCGCGAGCGCCGCGCTCGGCTCGGCCCGCTCGGCCGTGACGGGCACCAAGTCGACGCGGCGCGTCGGGACGTCCTCGACGCGCCTTCGCGGCCACCGCCTGGGCGCGGGTCTGACGACCGTGCCCAGCGCGCCGGTCCGCGACCCGCTCCAGGCCATCATGGCCGTTCCCGAGCTCGCGGAGTCCAAGCGGTTCTGCCCCACGTGCGGCGCCAAGGTCGGCCGGTCGCGCGACGGCGTCCCGGGCCGCACCTCGGGCTTCTGCCCGCAGTGCCGCACGGCGTTCTCGTTCGACCCGCAGCTCTCGCCAGGTGACGTCGTGGGCGGCCAGTACGAGGTCGTGGGCTGCCTCGCGCACGGTGGCCTCGGCTGGATCTACCTGGCCCGCGACCAGAACGTGTCGGGCCGGTGGGTCGTGCTCAAGGGCCTGCTCAACTCGGGCGACCCCGACGCGTTCGCGGCCGCGATCTCCGAGCGCCAGTTCCTGGCCGAGGTCGAGCATCCGCTGATCGTCGAGATCTACAACTTCGTGATGCACGACGGCGCGGGCTACACCGTCATGGAGTACGTGGGCGGCAAGTCGCTCAAGGAGATCCTCAAGGACCGCCGCGACGACAACGGCGGAGTGGTGAACCCGCTGCCCGTGGACCAGGCGCTCGCGTTCGTCCTGGAGATCCTCCCGGCGTTCGCGTACCTGCACGACCTGGGCCTGATCTTCTGCGACTTCAAGCCCGACAACATGATCCAGCAGGGCGACGGCGTCAAGCTCATCGACCTGGGCGGCGTGCGACGCCTGGACGACATGACCTCCGCCATCTTCGGCACGGTCGGCTACCAGGCTCCCGAGGTCGCGGAGATCGGGACGTCCGTCGCGTCGGACATCTACACGATCGGGCGCACGCTCGCCACGCTCGTGCTGGACTTCCGCGGGAACCAGACGACGTACGTCGCCTCCCTGCCGCCCGTGGCCGAGACCCCGGTCTTCCAGCAGTACGACTCGTTCTACCGGCTCCTCGCCAAGGCGTGCGCGCTCGACCCGTCGGACCGCTTCGCGACGGTCGACGAGATGCGCGCCCAGCTCATCGGCGTGCTGCGCGAGGTCGTCGCGACCGACCGCGGCCCGGGCAGCGGCGCGCTGCACTCTGCGGCGTCGGTCCTGTTCGAGGCCCCCGTGTCCGACGACGCCGACCACCCCCTCACGTGGGACGCCCTGCCGACCCTCAAGATCGACGAGTCCGACCCCATGGCGAGCTGGCTCGCGGGCGTCAACATCGCCGACCCGGCGGCGCGCATGGCGGCCCTGGCGGCGGCCCCCGAGTCCACGGTCGAGGTGCGGCTCGCGTACGCCAAGGCCGCGATCGAGCACCGCCGGTTCGCCGAGGTCGACAAGACGATCGTCGAGATCCTCGCCGACGACCCGTGGGAGTGGCGCGCGGCCTGGATCGGCGGGCTGGCCGAGCTCGCACGCGGCGAGGCCGCGGACGCCCGCGCATCGTTCAACGCGGTCTACGGCCAGGTGCCCGGCGAGCTCGCACCCAAGCTCGCGCTCGCGGTCGCGTGCGAGGTCAGCGGGGAACCGGACATCGCCGAGTCGCTGTACGTGATCTGCGCCCGGTCGGACGCCAACTACACCGCACCCGCGGCGTTCGGGCTCGCCCGCATCCGGCAGGCGCGCGGCGACCTCGACGGGGCGCTGCACGCCCTGGACCTCGTGACCCCGACCCGCAGCTCGTACACCGATGCGCGCATGCGCCGCGCCCGGCTCCTCGCCGGCTCCGACCGCGGGCTCACGGCCCTGGCCGAGGCCCTCGCGAGCGTCGAGTCGGTCGCGATCCCTCAGCGTGACCGCGTGGCCCTCTCGATCGACGTCCTGAGCTCCGCGCTCGAGGAGGTCACGGTCAAGAAGCAGGTCGGCACCGCGCGCCTCGGCGGGGTCGAGCCCAAGGAGCCGCCGCTGCGCGACGCCCTCGAGGGGGCGTACCGCGAGATGGCGACCCTCACCGATGACCGGGTCGCGAAGATCGACCTGGTCGACCGGGCGAACGCCGTGCGCCGCTGGACGACGACGTGAGCGCGCAGGAGAGCTCGCCCGGCCTGCTCGCGCCGTGCGCCACGTGCGGTGAGGTACCCGCACCCGGGGCGAGGTTCTGCGAGAACTGCGGCTCGGACGTCGGGCCTGCGGTGGCCTCCGGGGACGGGCCGCCCATCCTGGCGCGCCCGCCCGTGCCTGCTCTCCCTCCTCTGACGCTGCCGACGCCTCCGCCGGACCTCAAGCCCACGGACCCCGACTCGGGCGCCGTGCCTCCGCCCCCTCCTCCGCCGCCTCCTGCGGTCCGGCGACCCTGCACGAGCTGCGGCGGGACGGTCGCGGACGACGGCTACTGCGAGCAGTGCGGCGAGAAGGCCCAGGTCGAGCGCGACCACTGGGCCGAGCAGCCCGCCCCCTGGGTCGCGGGGGTGTGCGACCGCGGCATCCGGCACTCGCGCAACGAGGACGCCATGGCGCTCGCCGCGTCGGGCGACCCGGCCACGGTCGGGCGCTTCGCGGCCCTCGTGGTGTGCGACGGTGTCTCGGCCGCGCCGGACTCCGACGTCGCGAGCCTCGCGGCCGCGCGTGCGGCCCGCGACGTGCTCGCGTCCGGCGGGCCCGACGGCGCCGCCCCCGTCACGGGCGACGTCACCGAACGCATCCAGGCGTGGCAGGCCCTCATGGTCGCCGCGTCGACGACCGCGAACGACGCCGTCCTGGTCGCGGTGGGCGACAAGGCCGAGCGGGCCGAGCCGCCGTCGTGCACGTTCGTCGCGGCCGTCGTGGACGGCCCGCTGGTCGTCGCGGGATGGGTCGGCGACTCGCGCGCCTACTGGATCCCCGACGCCGGGACGGCCCGCCAGCTCAGCGTCGACGACTCGTGGGCGCACGAGCTCATGGCCATGGGCACCCCGCGCCACGTCGCCGAGAACGCGCCCCAGGCGCACGCGATCACGCGCTGGCTCGGGCCCGACTCGACCGACCCGGCGGCCCGCTGCGCCCCGACCGTCCCCGACTCCTCGGGCTGGCTGCTGGTCTGCTCGGACGGCCTGTGGAACTACTGTTCCGCGGCCGACGACCTCGCGGACCTCGTGCGCTCGACCGAGGCCACGACGGGACGCGAGCCCCGCGCCCTGGCGACCGAGCTCGTGCGCTGGGCCAACGCCCAGGGCGGCCGGGACAACATCACCGCGACCCTTGCGCGCTTCGAGGCGCTCGCCGCCCCGGACACCTCCGATAACCTGCACACAGACGCAATCTCGGGCGACGAGCCCGCGACCCGCGCCCTCTGATCCACGAAGGAGCCCAGAACCCATGGCCGAGTTCTCCGCCGAGGTCTTCCAGAACGAGTTCCTGTCCGAGGGCGCCACGGATGTGCACGCCATCGTGACGGTGACCGCCCGAGGGGCAGGTCAGGCGGGGGCCGCGACATCGGGCGGCGGAGTCGCCGAGATCATCATGGTCGACACGTCCGGCTCGATGTCCGGACGCAACATGGAGTCCGCCAAGTACGCCGCGCAGGTCGCGGTCGACCAGATCCTCGACGGGACCTGGTTCGCGATCGTCGGCGGCAGCCACGTCGCGCAGCGCGCGTTCCCCTACCCCAACGCGCGCGTCGCGATGGTGCAGATGGAGCCCGCGGCCCGTGAGGAGGCCAAGCGGGCCATCGCCATGATGAGCCCGTCGGGCGGCACCGCGATGAGCACGTGGCTCCAGCTCGCGGCCCAGCTCTTCGACACCGTGCCCCAGGCCGTCCAGCGCCACGCGATCCTGCTGACCGACGGCAAGAACGAGTCCGAGCCGCGCGAGAACCTGTCGCAGGTCGTGCGTGCCGTGACCGGGAGGTTCCAGTGCGACGCGCGCGGCGTCGGGTCGCGCTGGCAGGTCGACGAGCTGCGCGAGATCTCGACGGCCCTGCTCGGGACGGTCGACCTGATCGCCGACCCGAGCGAGATCGCGGCCGACTTCTCCTCGCTCGTCCAGAAGTCCATGTCGCGCGGCGTGGCCTCCGCGGACCTGCGCGTGTGGGCCCCGCAGGGCGCCCAGGTGCTGTTCGTCCGCCAGGTCGCCCCGACGGTCGAGGACCTCACGACGCGCCGCGCCGTGGTCAACCCGCTCACGGGCTCCTACCCCACGGGCTCGTGGGGCGACGAGTCGCGCGACTACCACGTGGCCGTGCGCGTGGCCTCGAAGCCCGTGGGCTCCGAGCAGCTCGCGGCGCGCGTGCAGCTCGCCGTGAACGGCGAGGTGGTCTCGTCGGGTCTCGTGAAGGCCAAGTGGTCCGACGACGGCGCGCTCACCACGCGCATCAACCCGGAGGTCGCGCACTACACGGGTCAGGCCGAGCTCGCGTCCGCGATCCAGGAGGGCCTCGCGGCCAAGGCGGCGGGCGACGAGGCGACCGCCACGGTCAAGCTCGGCCGTGCCGTCCAGCTGGCGGCCGAGACCGGCAACGACGAGGCGACCTCGCGCCTGCGCAAGGTCGTCGAGATCGAGAGCGAGGAGCAGGGCACCGTGCGCCTCAAGCGCAACACCGACAAGCTCGACGAGATGGCCCTCGACACCGCCTCGACCAAGACCACGCGGGTCAAGCGATGAGCGCGATCTGCCCCAACGGGCACGCATCCGAGTCGACCGACTACTGCGACGTGTGCGGCGAGCCCATGGGGGCTGCGAGCAGCGCCTCGGGGGCCGTGGCCTCCGGGTCCGTCGGAGCCGCGGCCGGTGCTGCCGGTGGTAGCGCCGCGGTGGCTGCGGGCGGCGAGCCGATCACGTGCCCGCACTGCTCGTTCCCGGCCGCGGCCGGGGCGCTGTTCTGCGAGAACTGCGGCTACGACTTCACGACGGGCTCGCTGCCCGAGCCTGCGGGGGCCCCATCGGCCGCGACCCCGGTCTCGGTCAGCGCGGCTGGACCGGCGGCTCCTGGGCCGCTCGATCCCCCGGCGTCGTCGCTCGACCTCGACCCGGTCGCTCCTCCCGCCGGGTCGCCCGCGGCCGCGCCGTCGGCGGACCCGCTGTCTGCCCCGGCCGCGCTCACGCCGCCTGTCGGCGACCCGGAGGCGGGTGACCCGTCGTCCGCCTCTGTCGGCGCCGGCGACCCGGGAGCCGGACCTCTCGTCGCGCCGGGTGCGCCTGGTGCACTTGCCGACCCGGCTGAGGGCGAGTCGGCGTCCACGACGGGAGCGACGCCGTCGGGCACGGGGACGCACCTGCCGACCCCGCCCGTGCCGGGCGAGGACCAGTGGGTCGTCGAGGTGTGGATCGACCCCGACTGGTACCAGGCGCAGAAGGCCGAGGACCCGCTGCCGTCGGCCGGGCTGCCCGGGCTCGTGGTCCTTCGCGAGCGCAGCGTCCTCGTGGGGCGCCCGTCGGTCTCACGCAACATCCACCCGCAGATCGACTGCGGCGCCGACACCGGCGTCTCGCGGCGGCACTGCCAGCTCAACACCGACGGGCAGCGCTGGTGGGTCGAGGACCTCCAGTCGTCCAACGGGACCTACCTGAGCCCCGCCGGGGGTGAGCTGCCCATCGACCCGATCCCGGCCGGTCAGCGTCGCGAGGTCGCCGACGGCGACCGCATCTACCTCGGGGGCTGGACGCGCCTCGTGATCCGCAAGGCGCTGCCTGGGGAGGTCTGAGCCTTTCGCCTCGTGCGCGACGGGTGGCGCGGGCGCCGGTTGAAGCCGGGCCCGCGCCATCTTCGTGCGGCGCTACGCAGGCACCGCCCGCGCACCTGCAGCCAGGCGCGTGTTCGCCGACAACCGCTCCCCTGCGTCCTTGCAGGTCGACAGGCGCGGGGTGAAAGAGACTGCAACAGTCCACTGCAATCCGCACACACTTGTAGATTCCCGACAGGCTCCCCGGACCTCGTGGAGCCCGGCTGGGAGGTTTCCTCCAACCGCTTGTCGACTTCCACCACCTCGCGCCGTTCGCGCTGGCCCGTTGCGCCGACGCGTCTTCACCCTCTCGAGGACCAGAGTTGACCCGTGCCACCCGGCACCTCACGCCCTTCCCGAGGAGACCCTGTGGCCCGCCCCGTGCGCACCGATCTGCCCGCAGACCTGCCCGCAGACGTCCCCACCCCCGCACACCCCGACCTGTCGGTCTCGCCCCACGCCCCGGCGCACCAGCCATCCCGCTGGAGCGTCACCGCATCCGACGCGGCCCGCATCGCGACGTTCGCCGCCCTGACCGCGGTCCTCGGCATGCCGGGGCCTCTGGCCCTGTTCGGCAACGCCGTCCCGATCACGCTCCAGACCCTCGGCGTCATGCTCGCCGGCGCGCTCCTCGGCGCGTGGCGTGGCGCGCTCGCGATGCTCACGTTCCTGGCCCTGGTCGCCGCGGGCCTCCCGCTCCTGTCGGGCGGCCGCGGCGGGCCGGGGGTCTTCGTGGGTCCGTCGGCCGGCTACCTGATCGGGTTCGTGGTCGGTGCAGCGGTCGTCGGGCTGATCGTCCAGCGGTTCACGACCCTGTCCTTCTGGCGTGTCCTGGCGGCGTGCGTCGTGGGCGGCATGCTCGTCATGTACGCCCTGGGCATCCCGTTGCAGTCGCTCGTCACGGGCTTCTCGCTCCGGACGGTCGCGACTGGTGCGCTCATGTACCTGCCGGGTGACCTCCTCAAGGCCGTGGTCGCGGCGTCGGTCACGGTCGGCGTGGTGCGCGCCTACCCCGCTGCGTCACCGCTGCGCCACGGTGTGAAGACGCCAGAGAACCAGCCCACCGCGAGCCCCGCGGCCTGATCGACCTACGATCCCCTCATGCCCGTCGCCCACGCCGTCATCGCGCACGCCAGCAGCTCCGCAGGGGGGCGCTGCGCGCTGCGCGCTCCGGACCGCTCCCGCACCTACCGTGCCCTCGCCGCGGACGTCGCGGCGGGAGCCGAGTTCCTGCGGGCGACCGGGACGGCCGTGGGCGACGTCGTCGCGATCTCCCTGCCCGACCCCGTCGACCTCCTCACGGCCCTCCTCGCGGTCGACCTCGCGGGTGCCACTCCTCTCGTCTGCGACCACACGTGGTCGCGCGCGCAACGCGCCGAGGTCCTGCGCACCATCGCCCCGGCGGGCTTCGTCGAGGTCCCGCTCCCGCGGGGCAGCACGGCGGACGCGCTCGCCCCGCTCAGCGGGCCGCTGGCGAGCAGCCCGCCCGACGACGACGCTCCCGCCGAGCCGTCGGCGTCGGCCCTCGCGTGGGCCGGGTTCTCGTCGGGGAGCACGGGCCGTCCCCGCGCGGTGGTCCGCACCCGCGGTTCCTGGACGGGCTCGTTCCCGGCAGCGGCACGCCTCACGGGCACCGGTCCCGAGGACACCGTGCTGGTGCCCGGTCCGCTCGCATCGTCGCTGTACTGCTTCGCGGCCGTGCACGCACTCGCGACGGGGGCGTGCGTCCAGCTCGCCAGAGGGGACGCCGCGATCACGACGGCCCTGGCGACCTCTGACGTCGTGCACCTCGTGCCCTCGGCGCTCGAGCCGATCCTCGACGCGATCGAGGCGGGGGCCCCGAGCCGGTTGCGGACCGCCGTGGTCGGGGGCGCGTCGCTGCCGAACGACGTGCGCGAGCGCGCGGCCCGCGCGGGGGTGGGCGTCGTGACGTACTACGGGGCCGTCGAGCTGTCGTTCGTCGCGATCGACACCGACGGCACGGGCCTGCGCCCCTTCCCGGGCGTCGAGGTCGAGGTGCGCGAGCTGCCGGGGGCGACGCTCGGCGAGGTCTGGGTGCGGTCGCCGTGGGTCGCGCAGGGGTATCTCGCCCGCGCGACCGGCCCGTTCCGCCGCGACGGCGAGTGGTGCACGGTGGGCGACCTGGCCGAGGTGCCCGTCCCCGAGCCCACCACGGGAGAGGATGTCCCGCTGGTCCTGCGCGGCCGGGGGGACGGCGCGATCCTCACCGGCGGCGCGACGGTCGTCCCGGAGGACGTCGAGGTCGTGCTGCGCGCGATCCCGGGCGTCGAGGACGTCGTGGTCGTGGGGACCCCGCACCGCCGCCTGGGCGCGGTCGTGACGGCCGTGGTGCAGTGCGCGGACCGGCCGGGCCTGCGCGCACACCTCGAACGCGTGGCCCGGGCCTCGCTGTCCTCGGCCCAGCGCCCGCGCCACTGGTACGGCGTGCGCGAGCTGCCCCGGACGCCGTCGGGCAAGGCCGCGCGCGGCGCGATCAGCGAGGCGCTGCTGTCCGGGGAGCCCACGTACGAGGCGCTGCGGTGAGCCCGTCGCCCGACGCCCCCGTGGTCGTCGCCGCGCGGCGGACCTGGATCGGCACTGTGGGACACGGGCATGCGGACCTCTCGGCGACCGACCTCGCCGCACCCGTCCTGGGCGCGGCCCTCACCGACCTGCCCGGGGGACACGGCCTCGACGTGAGCGACGTCGTGCTGGGCAACTGCACGGGACCGGGCGGGAACCTCGCGCGGGTCACGGTGCTCGCGGGCTCGCTGCGCGACCCGGACGGCCCGTTGACCGAGCGCGTCCCCGGGGTCACGGTCGACCGGCAGTGCGGCAGCGGCCTGGCCGCGATCCTGCTCGCGGCCCAGGGCGTCCGCGCCGGGGACGGCGACCTGGTGCTGGCCGGCGGCGTCGAGAGCGCCTCGACCGCTCCGCTGCGCGCCCACCGGCCGCCGCGCGGATCGGAGACCCTGCCCGTCCCCTACGACCGTGCCCCCTTCACCCCGGCCGAGCTCGGCGACCCGGACATGGGCACCGCCGCCGACTCCCTGGCCCGCGAGCGAGGCATCGGCCGCGAGCGCCAGGACGCCTACGCCGAACGATCGCACGCACGCGCCCTCGCCGCCCACGCGGCGGGTCGCTTCGCCGAGGAGACGGTCCCGGTGGGCACGCTCGCCCGGGACGAGCGCGCTCGTCGGCTCGACCCCGCGCTGCTCGCACGCCTCCCTGGCGCGTTCACCCCGGGCGGGACGGTGACCGCCGGGAACGCGAGCCCGCTCAGCGACGGGGCCGCCGCCGTCGTGATCGTCCCGGAGCGGGTGCGCGCCCGTCTCGGGGTGCCCGGCCTGCGGCTCGTCGGCGGCGTGACGCGCGGCTGCGACCCGCGCCTGCCGGGCTGGGGGCCCGTCCCGGCGGTGCGCGAGCTCCTGGCCCGTACGGGCCGGAGCATCGACGACGTCGCCGCGATCGAGCTCGTCGAGGCCTTCGCGGCGCAGGTCCTGGCCTTCACGGACGCCCTCTCCCTGCCCGACGACGACGCTCGCCTGTGCGCGGACGGCGGCGCCCTGGCGCTGGGCCACCCGTGGGGGGCGAGCGGGGCCGTGTCGGTCGTGCGGCTGTTCAGCAGGCTCGTGCGCGCGGGGGCCCCGGCAGGATCGCTCGGGCTCGCGGCCGCGGCCGTGGGTGGCGGCCTGGGCGTGGCCGGGTTGTTCAAGGTGGTCCGATGAGAGGGACGTTCATGCGCAGGTCGACCGTCGAGGACCCGCCCCGGGACCCGGCGACCGCCTCGCGCGACGCGACCGCCCCACCCGAGGTGGGCTGCGTCGTCGGGCTCGAGGACGTGCACGTGCGCCTCGGCGAGCGCGACGTCCTGCGCGGGGTCACCGCCCGGTTGCGCGAGCGGCGCATCGGGATCGTCGGCGCGAACGGCTCGGGCAAGAGCACCCTCGCGCGGCTGCTCAACGGGCTCGTCCTGCCCACTCACGGCACCGTGCGGGTCGACGACCTCGACACGCGGCGCTCGGGCGCCGAGGTGCGCCGGCGCGTCGGCTTCGTGTTCGCCGACCCCGACGCGCAGATCGTCATGCCCACCGTCGCCGAGGACGTCGCCTACTCGCTGCGTCGAGGCGACCACGACCGCGCCGCACGCGACCGGCTCGTCGCGGACTGGCTCGCACGCCACGGGCTCGACGGCCACGCCGACCACCCCGCGCACCTGCTCTCGGGCGGCCAGAAGCAGCTCCTCGCGCTCACGTCGGTCCTCGTGACCTCGCCACGCCTCGTCGTGGCCGACGAGCCCACGACCCTGCTCGACCTGCGCAACACACGTCGGGTCGCCGCGCTGCTGGCCGAGATCCCGCAGCAGGTCGTGCTCGTCTCGCACGACCTCGACCTCATGACGGGCTACGACCGCGTGCTCGTGATCGACGAGGGCCGGGTCGTGGCCGACGACGAGCCCGCACCGGCCGTGGCGTACTACCGCCGGCTCCTGGACGAGCGGCCATGACCCCTCGGAGCGCGGCCAGGTCGAGCACGTCGGCAGGCACGGCCGGTGCCTACGTCGTCGGACGCTCGCTGCTGCACCGCGCACCCGCGGGCCTCAAGCTCGCCGCGCTCATGGTGTGCTCGCTCGCCCTGCTGCTCGTGCGCGACGCCGTGGGGGTGGGCCTCGCGGCCCTCGCCGTCGCGGGGCTCTACGCGCTCGCGGGCCTCGGGGCGCGCGCCGCGTGGGGCCAGGTGCGCCCCCTGCGCGTGTTCCTGCCCGTGGTGTTCGCGCTCCAGTGGTGGCTCATGGACCTCACGTCCGCCGCGGTCCTCAGCACGCGCCTCCTGGTGCTCGTGGCGCTCGCCGGTCTCGTGACCTGCACGACGCGGGTCACCGACCTGCTCGTGGCGATCGAGCGGGGGCTCTCGCCGCTCGGTCTCGTCGGCGTGGACGTCGAGCGCGTCGCTCTGGTGCTGGCCCTCGCGCTGCGCAGCGTGCCCGTCGTCTCGGACCTCGCGGGCCGGGTCCGCGACGCGCAACGGGCCCGCGGCCACGAGCGCGACGTGCGCGCCTTCGCCGTGCCGCTCGTCGTGGGCGCGATGCGGCAGGCCGACGCGCTCGGCGAGGCCCTCCGGGCGCGCGGCTTCGACGACTGACCGCCACGCCCCCGGGTCAGCGGGCGCTGTTCAGGCGGCCCTGGTCATCCGCCCGGGCCACCGGAGGCAGCCGTCCGGGCGAAGCGCTCGGCGAGCTCCCCGAACGCGGCTCGGAGCTCCGGCGGCTCGACGACGTGCACGTCCGCCCCGAACCGTCCGAGCAAGGCGGCCAAGGCCGTCCACGACCAGGACCCGACCTCGACGCTGCAGCGCTCGACCTCCAGGTCCTCGACGACCCCGTCCTCGACGAACGGCGCCACGACCCTCGCCGGGAGGTCGACGACGACCTTCCCACGGCACGGCCAGTCGTTCGAGGCCCCTCCCCTGAACCTGGCCGCGACGAACTGCTGGACGTCGTCGCCGGGCACGGTACGTGGCGTGAACCGCGGGCCGGTGTGCGCACGGAGGACCATGCGGTCGACCCGGAAGATCCGCCACTGCGCGGCCCCCAGGTCCCATGCCACCAGGTACCAGCGGCCGCGGGCGGCCACGAGGTGGTGCGGTTCCGCCCGCCGCGGAGGCTGGACGCGCTCCTGCGATGTCCGCGCGCTCCCCCCGAGATAGTCGAAGCGGACGACCTCGCGGGCGCGGATCGCGGTCGACAGCGGGGCCAGATCGTCGGTCCCGACCACTCGCACCGGAGAGTCGTCGGCGAGCGTCGTGAACTGCACCGCATCGACCCGGGTCCGCAGCCGGCCCGGCATGACGCGGCGGATCGTGGAGAGCGCCCGTCGCGCGGCGTCCTCGACCCCCACCGCCGCGAGAGGCGCCGCCTGCAGTGCCACGGCGATGGCCATGACCTGGTCGTCGTCGAGCAACAACGGCGGGAGCTCGGCGCCTGCGTCCAGGCGGTAGCCGCCCACGGACCCGCGACCGGCACGGATCTCGTAGCCCATGTCGCGCAGGCGGTCCACGTCCCGGCGCACGGTCCGGAGGCTGACGCCCAGGCGCTCGGCGAGAACCGGTCCGGGCCAGTCCCGGCGTGCCTGGAGCAGGGACAGCAGGGCGAGCAGTCGTGAGGCCGTACCGGCGGGCTGGCTCATGTCCTTCATGCTACGAACCATGAGGACAGAAACTGACCTCATGGCTCGGCACAGTGGTCCTCGACGGGGCACCCGCCCCGGCACGGACCGACCGAGGAGCCGACATGACCGTCGCCACCACCACGCACCTGAACTTCCGCGGGACCGCCCGCGACGCGCTGACCTTCTACCAGGAGGTCTTCGGCGGGCAGCTCTCCGCCGTGACCTACGCCGACGCGCGCGCCGTGACCGACCCCACCGAGGCCGACCAGATCATGTGGGGCCAGGTCGCCTCCGATGACGGCTTCCGGGTCATGGCCTACGACGTACCCTCGCACACGAGCCACGACCCCGGGGTCGTCCCGGTCTTCGTGTCGGTCCGCGGCACGGACACGAACGAGCTCCGCCGCTACTGGGACGGGCTCGCCGACGGCGCCACGGTCCTCGTCCCCCTTGCCCAGGCCCCGTGGTCGCCCCTCTACGGCATGCTCACGGACCGCTTCGGCGTCTCCTGGGTGCTCGACGTCGAGGTCCCCTGGAACGGCTGACCCCTGCCCCTCGCGCTGCCCCGGCGCCCCGGGGCCCGCCTCGTCCCGCCGGTCAAGACCGCCGCTGCTCGAGCCACTCGATCGCGACGACGCCCTGCCGTCGCTGGAACGCGCGTAGCGTCGGCATGTTCAGCGGGGCGGGGTGGCGCGCCGCGTCGAAGAAGTACCCGGCGAGGCCTGCGAGGAACGCGTCGACGTGCTCGCGCGTCGCCCCCCGGAACAGCGGGTGGGTCGCCGCGATCCGGTCGACGTCGACCGTGCTGCCGTTGACCCGCGCGTCGAGCAGCAGGGTCACGCCGTCGATCCAGCGCGCGCCCGTCCCGGCCCACGGCCAGTCCACGACCCACACGCGCGCGGACGTGTCGACCAGCAGGTTGTCGCACCGCAGGTCGAGGTGGACGAGCCGGTCGCCGTGCGCGGCGCGGGCTGCCCCGGCCGCGAGCGCCTCGAGCTCGTCGAGGTGGCTGGCGGCCCAGGCCGGGAGCGCCGACAGGTCGCCGTCGGCGCGCAGCCGCGTCCAGCCGTCGAACGACGGGGCGAGCTCGGCCGACGCGTCGGGGAACGGCGAGGCGCCCGAGGGATCGCGGACCACGGGCTGCTCGAGCAGAGCTCCGAGGAGCGCGATGAGCTCGCGGCGCTCGGGCGGCAGGCCCGGGTGGCGGCCGTCGACGTCCTCGATCACGAGGGCGACCCACTCGTCGGACTCGTGCGCGCCCAGGAGCCGGGGCGCCGGCGCGGCGTCGGGCAGGTGGCGCAGCACGTCGAGCTCGCGGCGGTGGATGTCGTAGGCGTCGGCGTTGCGGGTACGGCTCACGGCCTTGACGAAGGCCCGGTCGCCCGCAGCGGTGCGCACGCGGTCGGCGCTGCCCGGGGAGTACCCGTGCGCCTGGCTCTCGGCCAGGACCACCTCGCCGCCCAGGATCTTCTCGACGTCCGCGCGCACCTGCGGTGCGAGCTCCTGCCAGGTCGTGCGCCGCGTCGAGACGGTGCGTCGTGTCGGGTCCATCCGGGTGACAGTAGTCGGCGCGCGGCGCGGGACCGCTGAGCGTGCGCCCGCGAGTCCTGTCGTGTCCTCGCAGGTCAGCCGCATCACCCCGCGCCGCGTGCCTCGCGCGCCTACTTCCCCGCGGGGGTCGGCTGCTTCTCGATCTCGACCCTCGTGAGCTCGGGCGTGAAGGCGTACACGTCCTCGCCGTCCGCGGAGATCCACCACTTGCCGCACATCACGGTGCTCGCCGTCTCCTGCCCCTCGGGCCACCACGTGGCCAGCAGGGTGGCGTCCGTCCGGTAGTCCTCGGCCGTGAAGCCCTCGCGCTCGGGCTGCGCGATGAGCGGGTTCTCGGCCGAGACGGTCGTGCAGTCGGCCGGCAGGCCGTCGAGGTCCCCCCGGTACGTGAGCAGGCGCTCCGTGCCCGTGGTGCGGAAGATCCCCGGGACGGTCGCGGCGTCGTCGGGCACCCACGTCGGGACGACCTCGTCGGCCTTGCCCTCCTTGCCGGTGTCGAACGCGTAGGTCTTGGTGTGGCCGTCGTTGCGTTCCTCGATGCTCTCGGAGAGGCCCCCGCACGCGCTGAGCGTGAGGGCCGCGAGGCCTCCGAGGGCGACGACGGCGAGCGTGCGGGATCGGCGGGCGATGGACGGGGAGGAGGTGTTCGTGGTCATGGCACCGACGCTACGGAGGCACCCGAGGGCGACGCGTCGGGTCCTGGTCGGGTCCTGCGGGCGCTCGTCTGCACCGCTCGCGGGACCCCGTGGCAGGCGGTCTCCACCTCTCGTCGCAGGTTCACGGTCGGCGCCCCAGGGTCATCCCCTAGGCGCCGGGATGCCGGATTCGTCACGTACGCCCCGTCGGCCATCCGGCGGCCCTCGTCCCGTCGGCCGCCGTTCACCGGCCGGTCACCGGCCGGGCCTAGGTTCCGAGCGTCCGCCCTGCACCCTGTGGGGCCATCGGAACGAGGAGCACGGAATGCGCGTGGTTCACCAGTCCCGCCTGCGGCACCCGAGGTCGGCCGCGGTCGTGGCCGCCGGCCTCACGGTCGCGGTCGCCGCCGGGACGTTCGGGGTCGTCGGCACTGCCGTCGCCGCCCCCGACCCGTCCGTCCCCCCTGCCGTCACGCTCTCGCCGCTCGGCACGTACTCCACGGGCCAGCTCGACGAGTCCGCCGCGGAGATCGTCGCGTTCCACGCGGCCTCCACGCGCCTGTTCGTCGTCAACGCCCAGTCCGGGAAGGTCGACGTGCTCGACGCCCGGGACCCCTCGGCACCGACCCGGCTGTTCGAGCTCGCGGTCGGCGGCACGGCCTCCGCGGACGACTCGGTCGTCGCGGCCGACGCCGTCGTGAACTCGGTCGCGATCCGCCCCGACGGCCTCGCCGTCGCCGCGGTCGAGTCCGGCACCAAGACCGACGACGGATGGCTCGTCCTCTTCGACGCCGCTGCTCCCGTGACCACGCCGGGCGCTGCCCCCGCGAACGCGATCCTCGGCGCCGTGCGCGTGGGCGCACTGCCCGACATGGTGACGTTCTCGCCCGACGGCTCGCGCATCGCGGTCGCGAACGAGGGCGAGCCCGCGGACGACTACAGCGTCGACCCCGAGGGCTCGGTATCGATCGTCGCGGCGCCCGCGAACCTCGCGAGCGCCACCCAGGCGGACGTGCGCACGGCGACGTTCCACGCGTTCGAGGCGGGTGGCACCAGACCCCTCCCGGCCGGGGTCCGCGTGTTCGGCGGCAGGGAGGCCGCGGGCACCGGCACGCCCGAGCGCCCCGTCTCGGAGAACCTCGAGCCCGAGTACATCGCGTGGGACGCGACCGGCACCGTCGCCTACGCGAGCGTCCAGGAGGCGAACGCGCTCGCGGTCGTCGACGTCGCGAGCGCGACGGTGACGGACCTGCTGCCGCTCGGGACGCAGGACCACCTCGCTGCGAGCAAGGGCCTCGACGCGTCCGACAAGGACGGGCGGATCGACATCCGCGCGTGGCCGGTCAAGGGCCTCTACCAGCCCGACACGATCGCCTCCTACCAGGCGGGCGGCGCGACGTACCTCGTGACCGCGAACGAGGGCGACTCGCGCGACTGGGCCGGGTACTCCGAGGTCAAGCGCGTCAAGGACCTCGGCAAGAAGGGCGTGCCCGGCCTGTGCGCCGACGCGTTCTCGTCGTTCGTCGGCGCGCCCGGCAACCCGGCGACGCTCGCCGACCTCACCGCGGACTCCCACGTGGGCCGGCTCAACGTCAGCACCGCGAGCGGCCTGCGCGCCGACGGCTCGTGCTACGAGGAGCTGTACTCCTACGGATCGCGCTCGTTCTCGATCTGGTCGACCGACGGCCGCCAGGTCTTCGACTCGGGCGACGCGTTCGAGCAGCTCGTGGCCTCGGTCGAGCCCGACTTCTTCAACTCGAACCACACCGAGTCCGGGTTCGACGGGCGCAGCGACGACAAGGGCCCCGAGCCCGAGGGGCTGACACTGGGCGAGGTCGGGGGGCGCACGTACGCGTTCATCGGCTTCGAGCGCGTGGGCGGCATCGCGGTCTACGACGTCACCGACCCCGCGCACGCGACCTACGTCTCCTACGTCAACCACCGCGACTTCTCGGTGAGCGCCGAGGCGACGCCCGAGAGGCTCGCCGAGGCCGGCGACCTGGGGCCCGAGGGCCTCACGTTCGTCCCCGCGAGCGACTCGCCCACGGGCGCGCCGCTGCTCGCGGTCGGGAACGAGATCTCGGGCACCACGACGTTCTACGGCGTCGACGTCCCCGGGGCCGAGCCCGACGACGGGCGGATCGACCTCACGGTCACCATCCCCGCCGCACCCATCGAGCCGGGCGAGTTCGTGTGGACGGTCGACGGCGGCAGCCGCGTCGTGGACCTCGGCACGGCCCGGCTCGCGGGCGACCACCTCGCGGCCACGGGACGGCTGAGCGCCGTGACGGTCACCGACACCCGTGCGACGGCTCCCGCATGGTCCGTCTCGGCCCAGGTCGACGACTTCACGAGCGGCGCCGGCGCGGGTGCGCGCACGCTGCCCGGCAAGCACCTCGGCTGGACCCCGTCGCTCGTGACGGCGGGCGGCGGGACGCTCGCCGGCGCCCCCGTGGCCTCGGGTCTCGTGAGCGGCAACGGCCTCGCCGACTCGGCCCTCCTCGGCTCGGCCGCAGCCGGGCACGAGCTGGGCAGCGCGGTCCTCGGGGCCGACCTCGACCTGCGCTTCCCGGTCGACGCCGCCGCGGGCACGTACACCGCGACGCTCACGCTGACCGCGATCGGCTGACCGGCCGTGGACCGTCGCGCCGCGGCCGCCCGCCGTCGTCGCGGTGCGGCGGCCGTCCTCGCCGGGGTGGTGGCAGCGCTGCTGTCGACCGCCCCGGCCGGGGCCCTCGAAGCGCCCGACGGCGCAGCACCGGTCGAGCCCGTGCCGGTCGGCGAACCCGTCAGCTGGGGCGTGGCCCCCGCCTCGGCCCCGACGTTCGACCTCGTCCTCGACCCCGGGGCCACGGTCACCGACGAGCTCGTCGTGACGAACCACGGCGACGTCCCGCTCGACCTCGCGGTCTACGCGGCCGACGCCTTCACCTCGCCCACGGGTGCTCTCGACGTCCTGCCCGCGGGCACGCCGTCCGAGGACCTGGGCGCCTGGATCACCCCGGACGCCGCGCGCGTCGCGGTGGGCCCGGGCGAACGGGTCACGGTCCCCTTCACCCTGACCGTCCCGGCCGGGGCGACGCCCGGCGACCACACGGCCGCGCTCGTCACCTCGCTCGTGACGGGGGCGGGCGAGGGCGGGGTCGCGGTCGACCGGCGCCTCGGCACGCGAGTCCTGGTCAGGGTCGCGGGCGACCTCGTCCCGTCGGCTGCGATCACGGCCGTCCATGCCGCCTACACCGGGGCGTGGAACCCCGCGGGCACCGGGGACGCGCAGGTCTCGTACACCGTGACCAACACGGGCAACGTGCGCCTCACGGGCCCGCTCTCGGCGACGGTCGCGAGCGGTGTCGGCAGCGTGTCGGTCCCGCTGGGCGACCTGCCCGAGCTCCTTCCGGGCGACGCGATCACCCTCACGGGGACGGTGAGCGGCGTCGCGCCGCTCGGGTGGCTCAGGGCGTCCGTGACCCTCGCGCCCGTCGTCGCCACCCCGGCGAGCACCACCCTGCCCGACGGCGCCGCCTCCCACCCCGTGCCCCCCGCCACGGGCGAGGGGCACCTGTGGGCGGTCCCGTGGTCGGCGCTCGCCCTGGCGGCCCTGCTGGTCGGTGCGGTGCTGGGCCGGCGGGCGCTGCGCCGTCGGGCACGCGTGCGGTTCGAGGCCGCGGTCGACGCGGCGCTCGCAGCCCGCTGAGTGCGTGATTCGGCTGCGACTCGCCGGGCGTGTCGCAGCCGAACCATGCACTCAACGGCCGGCAGCCTCCGCGGGCTCGGCGGCCTCCTCGACCGCGGACGCGCGCGAGCCCCTGAGCGAGAGCAGCATCGAGACCGCGAGCCCCGCCGCGGTGACCCCGACGAGCAGACGGTAGTCGACCGCGCCGACGACGGCCGCCGCGACCACGGTCATGACGAGCTGCGGCACGTTGAGCAGCATGTTCGTCGCGGCCGACGTGCGGCCCTGGAGCGTCGGCGGCGTCTTGAGCTGGCGCTCGGTCACGAACCCCACGATCGCCCACGTGACACCCAGCCCGATCGCGCCCATCCCCCCGATGATCGCGACGAGGTTCGTGCCCAGGGCGGGCAGGATCCCGAGCGTCACGATCCCCAGCGCGAGGGCGACCAGTCGCTGCGACCCGATCCGCTTGATCATGCGCGCAGCCGTGAGCCCCGCGACGATCGCCGTGACGCCCTGGACGCTCGAGATCGGCCCGAGCATCTCCGGGCCAAGTCCCAGTCCGTTCTCGATGACCGCGAAGCTCACCGCGTTGAGCACGCCCACGGCCCCGAACGCGACCGCGAGCGCAACGGTCAGGACGCCGAGCGGCGCGGTGCGGATCAGGTGCCGGAAGCCCGCGGTGACCTCGGCGAGGAACGGCTCACGCTCGTCGTGCGGTGTCGGCGGGGTCTCGTCGAGCACGATCCGGGACACGAAGAACGCCGCGACCACGAACGCGACGACGGCCGAGACGACGAGCGGCAGCGGGCCGACGGCGACGTACACGCCCGCACCGATGACCGGCATGACGAGGCGGAACGTCTGGTCGATCGTCGTGAGGCGGCCGTTGGCGGCCCCGAGCGCCTCGTCGGGCAGCAGGTCGCGGATGAGCCCGGACTGGGCCGCGGCCGTCGCGAACCCGATCCCCGAGTAGAGCACCGTGACGACGAAGATCAGCCACACCTGGTCGGGACCCCGGACCGCGAACAACGAGAGCAGCGAGACCGCGCCGACGAGGTAGGCGACGATCATCATGCGGCGGCGCGAGACGCGGTCGGCGACCTGGCCGAGCAGCGGCGAGACGAGCGCCGGGAGGCCCAGCGCGGCGAACACGAGGCCCGCGGTGCCGTTCGAGCCCGTGAGGTCCTTGACCCACACCGCGAAGATGACCGCGAGGACCGAGTCCGCGAAGTTCGTGAAGCCCCACCCGACCGTCAGGAGGCGGAAGGGGCGCGTGCGCAGGGCCCGCCTGACCCGTGTCGCGGCGTCGGTGTCGGTGTCCGTGCTCATGCGTCGGCCTCCTCGCCGGTCGGCAGCTCGATCGTGACCGAGCCGTGGGCCCTACCCGGGCCGGGGGCGGCCGGGTACGCGGCGGGCCCGGGGGCGTCCGGGTCGAAGGGGTCCGCGTTGACGACACCGAAGAGCCGGGCGGGCCGCGACCCCTCGGGGCGCAGCTCGGGGTGCGCCCAGCGGCCCTCGAAGCGGTCGGTGATCGCCTGGAGCTCGCGCGAGAGCTCGGTGAGCTCGGCGGGCGTCGCCCAGAACGAGCTCTTGGTCATGACGGACGCGAGCAACCACTCGTGGGGCTGGCGAGGCGCGCCGTCGATCCAGTGCGCGATCCGCGCGGCCTCCTGGTCGACGACGATCCGCGCGAGCTCGCCCGCGGCGCGCAGCGACTCGGGCTGCTCGGGGTCGTAACGGCTGGTGCGACCGGTGCCCACGGGCTTCCACGGCTTCTCCCGGCCGACGCGCTCGGCCGGCTCGACGAACCCGTACTTTGCGAGCATCCGCAGGTGAAAGGAGCAGCTCGCGACCGACTCCCCCGTGACCTCCGCGCAGCGCGTGGCCGTGGCCTGCCCCTCGTCGTCGAGCAGGTCCAGGATCGCGAGACGCAGCGGGTGCGCCAGGGCGCGGATGCGCTCCGGGTCGGAGGTCGTGACGGCCTCGTCGCGCTGCGCCGGAGCCGGGGGCTGCGCGGGCTGGTGAGCGGCGTCGTCGGGCGGTGTGGTCTGCGGCATGGCAGCCACGCTACAACTCTAAAGAAGTCTTGCGCAAGACTTCTTTAGAGTCAGATGAGCACCTGGCTCTCCTGCCGCAGGTCGTGCAACCGGTCGATCACGACCACTCCCCCGAGCACCGCGACGGCCAGGCTCGCACCGGCCAGGACGTCCGTCACGAAGTGGTAGCCGAGGTAGAGCCTGCTCCCACCGACCACGACGATCACGACGACGCTCACCACGACCCACAGCGCGAACACGATCCGGCGCTGCCGCCCCTCCTTCCACTGCCGCCACACGAGGTATCCCCCGACGAGCACGAGGGTCGCCGCGCCGATCGTGTGCCCCGACGGGAACGAGAAGCTGCGCTCGACGCCCGCGACGACCATCGCCGACTCGTCCGGTCGCGGTCGGGCCACGACCGCCTTGAGGACCGTCGAGACGAGCGTCGAGGTGATCATGGCCCCGACGAGCAGACCGGGCTCCCACCAGCGCTTGGTCGCGAGCCCCCACCACAGGCAGCCCACGGCCACGAGGACCGGCAGCACCACGGGCCCGAACATGTTGGTGATGAACGTCAGCACGGTCGTCGCGGCAGCGCTCCGGTGCGCGACCATCCACTCCAGCACCACGTCGTCGGTGAACCAGAGGTCGTCGCGCTCGCGCACGGAGTCGTAGACGACCAGGAACCCCAGGACGCCGATCACGATCAGGACCAGGCCCGGCAGCGCGGCGACCAGCCGCGAGCGCCACACGTCCCGCCCGCCCGACGGCGCCGCCTCCCCCGCACTCAGGTCACCTCGGGCGTCACGCGCCTCGTCGTCAGGGTTCATCCCGAGAGCCTAGGGAGAAAAAGGGGTGCGCCGCTCGGCGAGGAGGTGGAAGTGTGGCACCCATCACCGCGGTGGCGTCCGTCCGGTCAGTACCGGGCGGTGGAGGGCCCGGCCAGGTCCACGAATCCGACGTCACGAGAGACACCACCATGCATCCCCAGCTCATGTACGACGTCGCCGACCTCGGTCGGCGCGAACAGCTCCAGGAGCAGACCCGCCGCCGCAGCTCGCTGCGGCGGGCGACGACGCGCCTCCCGGAGCACACCCGGCGATCCCGCCGACCCCGTCACACCGCATGACGCGGCTCGACCCTCCGGCACCGCCTGCCGACCGGGTCCCCGCACGCCGAAGGCCCTGACTCCTCACGGGAGCCAGGGCCTTCTCGCTGTCCGCGGACTCGCGTCAGGCGCGCTCGGCGCGCTCGCCCAGGACGGCGTCCACCTCGCGCAGGAAGTCGGGGAGGTCGCCCGGGTCGCGGGACGTCACGAGCGTCCACCCGCCGGCGTCGTCCCGGACCACCGACCGGTCCTGCCAGGTGCCGCCCGCGTTGCGCACGTCGGTCCGCAGCGACGGGTAGGTCGTCAGGGTCTTGCCCTCGAGCACGCCTGCCTCGACGAGCACCCACGGACCGTGGCAGATGGCCGCGACCGGTCGCCCTGTCGTCGCGAACGACGTCACGGCGGCGATCGCCTCGTCCTCGAGCCGCAGCGAGTCGGCGTTGAGCGTTCCGCCGGGGACGAGCAGCAGGTCGTAGCCCGTGGGGTCGACGTCCTGCAGCCGGAGGGTGGGCGAGACGGTCGTCCCCGGGTCCTTGTCACCCACGAGGGTCTCGACGGGGTCGATCGTCACGGCCGCGACGTCGACGTCCGCCCCTGCCGACCGCAGGTGCTCGAGCGGCACCACCAGCTCGTCCTGCTCGACGCCGTAGTTCGTCACGATCGCCAGGACGCGGCGGCCCGCCAGGTCCGTGTCAGCCATGGTTGTCTCCTTCTCGTCGTCGTGGGAGCACCCGGGCGCGGTCGCGTCCAGGTCCTCCTCGACGGTAGGTCGGGCCCGTCCGGCTCGCAGCACGGGCGTCCAGGGCCTCGTCCCCGGCCCCCACGGCCTAGGCTGTGGGCGTGAGCCCCGTGAACACCAACGACCGCATCGTGTGGATCGACTGCGAGATGACCGGCCTCGACCTGGGCGCCGACGCGCTCATCGAGGTCGCCGCCGTCGTCACCGACTCCGAGCTGAACGTCCTGGGCGAGGGGGTCGACGTCCTCATCACCCCGCCGGACGAGGCGATCGAGCAGATGGGTGACTTCGTCCGCGAGATGCACACCACCTCGGGGCTGCTGGAGGAGCTGCCGGGCGGCACGACCATGGCCGACGCGCAGGCCCGCGTGCTGGAGTACGTCCGCACCTGGGTGCCCGAGCCCGGCAAGGCCCCGCTCGCGGGGAACTCGGTCGGCACCGACAAGACCTTCCTCGAGCGGGACATGCCGGAGCTGGTCGGGCACCTGCACTACCGGATCGTCGACGTCTCCTCGATCAAGGAGCTCGCGCGTCGCTGGTACCCGCGCGTCTACTTCGCGTCCCCGGCCAAGACGGGCGGCCACCGTGCGCTGGGCGACATCCTCGACAGCATCGACGAGCTGCGCTACTACCGCGAGGCGCTGTTCGTGCCCCAGCCCGGCACGGACTCGCGAACCGCGAAGGCGATCGCCGAGCGGATCAAGGCGACGAGCGTCGGCACGACGCTCGGGACGATCCTCGCGCCCTTGCCAGGAGCCGCCGCGGGAGACACCGCGGCCCCCGGTTCGGCGCCCACCGGGACCGAGGCCGAAAAGCTGTCCTGAGAGCCCTCAGAAACCAGGTACACTTTTCGACGGCTGCTAGAACGGTTCCTCGGAACCCGAGCAGGCCGTGGTGGGTATAGCTCAGCTGGTAGAGCACCTGGTTGTGGTCCAGGGGGTCGCGGGTTCAAGTCCCGTTACTCACCCCACGGGAAGAGGCTCCTCGCGTTCGCGCGAGGAGCC